>JAGVGV010000548.1 GCA_020056895.1 Deltaproteobacteria bacterium | reverse complement strand
GGTGGATGCCATGGAATGGGGCTTGCAGATGGCCGAGGTGTTGCGCTATCTACACAGCCAGAAGCCTCACCCGGGGCCGGACCGAGTATAAGGTCACCTTCAAGGCCGGGCTGAAGGATGTTTTTGGCCAGACTCTGGAAAAAGACACGACGGTGACCTTCAAGGTGGATTCCGCCGATCCCATGCTTTCCGCCCCGGCCGGGAATTGGGTGGTGCTGGACCCGTCCGGAAAAAACGCCTATTCCGTTTATTCCATGAATTTCGCGGACCTGCGGATCAGGCTTTTGGCCGTGGGACCGGATGATTACCGGCAATATCTGGACTATTTGAACGAATGGGACCCCAAGAAGGATACTCCGCCGGGACGGTTGTTGTCCGACCAGACCATCCGGGTGAAATCCGAACCGGACGTGCTGACGGAAACGGCCATCGACCTGACGCCGGCTTTGAAGGAAGGCCGGGGCCAGGTGCTGGTGGTCGTGGAACCCGGCTCGGGCCTGACCGAACTGTTTTCCCGCCGGAACCGGCCCCGGATCAAGGCCTGGGTTCAGGCCACCCGGATCGGTCTGGACGTCTTCGCCGATCCCCGGAATCTGGTAGTGCGGGCGACCAGCCTGGTGGACGGTTCTCCTTTGGCCGGCGTTCAGGTTCAGGGATGGCCCGTGAGCCCTTCCGTGATTACGGGTCCCGACGGCCTGGCCCGGCTGCCTCTTTCCTCCTATGACGAAGCGGCCATGAAGCTGGTAGTGGGCGCATTGGGGCCGGATCGGGCGGTTCTTCGGCAAACCGCCTATTCCTATGGATCGGGAGGCTTTCAGGCTCAGCCGGTCAAGGATACCCTCCGCTGGTACGTGGTGGATGACCGCCAGATGTACCGGCCCGGGGAAGAGGTTCGGATCAAGGGCTGGATCCGCCGGGAAGGCGGCGGTCCGGACGGCGACCTGGGGCTGTTCGACCGTTCCCAGAAACGGATTCATTACGACGTTCTGGGCCCCCAAGGCAACGAAATCACCAAGGGCCAGGTGGAGGTGGGGCCATATGGCGGGTTCGACCTGAAGATCGATCTGCCCAAGAACATGAACCTGGGTACGGCCCAACTCCGGCTGAGCGCCCCCGGCGGCCAGGGAGACCCCTTGGGGTGGAACCATCAGCACGAATTCCAGGTGCAGGAATTCAGGCGGCCGGAATTCGAAGTGACGGCTCAGGCGGAGGCCGGCCCCTTTGTTCTGGGCGGCTCGGCCAACGTGGAAGTGAAGGCGGCGTACTATGCCGGCGGCGGTCTGCCGAACGCCGAAGTGACCTGGGAAGTCCGGTCGCGGTCGGCCTCCTATTCGCCGCCGGGCTGGTCGGCCTTCATTTTCGGCCGGTGGCTGCCCTGGTGGCTGGACCGGGACGAATCGGGCGAAGGAGGTCTGGATTCGTACCAGGGCGTGACCGATCCGGGTGGAACGCACCGGCTGAAGCTGGATTTTCTGGTCATGGCCGAACCTTTTCCCCAGAGCCTGGACGCCGAAGCCACGGTGATGGACGTGAATCGTCAGGCCTGGACCGCCAGCCGGCTGCTTCTGGTTCATCCGTCCGAATACTATGTGGGCCTTAAGCCCGACCGGACCTTCGTTCAGGCCGGCGAACCTTTCCATTTGGATGTGGTGGTTTCGGACCTGGACGGGAAGGCCGTGCCCGGTCAGTTGGTGAACCTCAAGGCCGTCCGGCTGGGCTGGGTGTACAAAAACGGACGGTATCTGGAAGAGGAAGCCGAAGTGGCGACCGGAACGGTAACGTCGGCCGCCAAACCCGTTCCCTTTGATTTCCGGCTCGCCAAAGGCGGCACGTATCAGGTTACGGCCGAAGTGGCCGATGGAAAGAAGCGCCTGAACCGGACTCAAATGACCGCCTGGGTGGCGGGCGGGGATCGGCCCCTGGCCCGGAACGTGGAACAGGAAAGCGCCATGCTGATCCCGGACAAGGAGGAATACCAGGCCGGGGAAACGGCCGAAATTCTTGTCCAAACTCCTTTCTGGCCGGCGGAAGGCCTGGTGTCGTGGCGGCGGTCGGGCATTTTGAAAACCGAAACCATCCGGCTGACCGGACCGTCGTATACCCTTAAGGTGCCCATTGAAGAAGCCTTCGTCCCCAACCTGAACGTGGACGTGGACCTGGTGGGCGCGGCGCCTCGGGTGAACGCCCAAGGGGTCCAGGATGCATCCCTGCCCAAGCGACCCGCTTTCGCCAAGGGCCGGGTGGACCTCAAGGTGCCCCCCCGGAAAAGGACGCTGACCCTGGATGTGGCCCCCCAGGACAAGGACCTGGAACCGGGCGGCCAAACGGTGGTGAATGTCAAACTGACCGATTCCTCCGGCAAACCCGTGGCCGGCGAAGTGGCCGTGGCCGTGGTGGACGAGGCCGTTCTGGCCTTGACCGGCCACCGCTGGCCCGATCCCATCCGTCTGCTGTATCCCGACCGTTCCCCCTTGGTGGAAGAAGTTCATACCCGGTCGGACATTATTTTGGCCAAGCCCGAAGCCATTGAACCGGAAGAACCGGATTCGGGGAACAAATCGGTCCGGATGACCGGGGCCGAACCGGAAGCGATGTATGACATGGCCATGGCCCCGCCCATGCCGTCGGCCATGGCGGCTCCGGGTGGAGGCGTGGCCGGCCCGCCGGCCCCCGCCATCCGCGTTCGAATCGATTTTAATGCCTTGGCCGTGTTTTCCCCCGCCGTGCCCACGGATGGCTCCGGCCGGGCTCAGATCAAGGTCAAGCTGCCCGACAGCCTGACCCGGTATCGGATCATGGCCGTGGCCGCCGCCGGGGAGAACCGGTTCGGCTTGGGCGAAGCCGGCCTCAGAGCCCGGCTGCCGCTCATGGTCCGGCCATCGGCCCCCCGGTTCCTCAACTTTGGCGACCAGTTCGAACTCCCGGTCACCCTTCAGAACCAAACCGGTAAACCCATGCGGGTCGGTGTGGCTCTTCGGGCCACTCATCTGGAACTGACCGACGGTAATGGCCGTGAAGTAGATGTTCCGGCCGACAACCGGGTGGAAGTCCGGTTCCCGGCCCGCACTTTGGGCGCCGGCACGGGCCGGTTCCAGGTGGCGGCGGCGTCCGGCGGATCGGCCGACGGCGCCCAAGGGGAAATCCCGGTGCTGACTCCGGCCACCACCGAAGCCGCGGCCACGTACGGAGAAATCGACGACGGCGTGATGGTCCAGCCCGTGGCCTTTCCTCAAAACGTTTTCACCGGCTTTGGCGGCCTGGACATCACCACCTCGTCCACGGCCCTCGGAGCCTTGACCGATGCATTCCTATACCTGGTGGCCTATCCCTTTGACTGCTCGGAACAGGTGGCTTCGCGTGTTCTGTCCGTGGCCGCTCTGAGGGATGTCCTCACCGCCTTCAAGGCCGAAGGATTGCCGCCCAAGGCTGAACTGGATCAGGCCATGGCCCGGGATATCGAACGACTGGCGGGCCTCCAGAATTCCGACGGCGGGTTCCCCATCTGGCGGCGGGGCGAAGAATCCTGGCCGTACCATTCCATCCACGGCGCCCATGCCCTGGCCCGGGCCAAGGCCAAGGGGTACGCCGTGCCCCAGCCGGTATTGGACCGGTCCCTCCAGTACTTGCGGAACATCGAAAACAACATCCCCAGGGACTACGGCGAATCCTCGCGCCGGACTCTGATCGCGTACGCCCTGTATGTCCGGACCCACCTCAAGGACCCGGACCGGGCCGGAGCCCGAAAGCTGATCGACAAGGCAGGACTGGAAAAGCTCCACCCCGAAGCCATCGGCTGGCTGCTATATGTGCTGGCCGGGGACAAGGGATCGGAAAAAACCCTGGAAACCATCCACCGGCATCTTCAGAACCGCGTGACCGAAACCGCCGGCGCGGCCCAATTCACCACCGGGTACGACGACGGCGGCGGCCATGTGCTGCTCCATTCGGATCGCCGGACGGACGGCATTGTTCTGGAAGCCCTGATCCAGGACCAGCCGAAAAACGATCTGATTCCCAAACTGGTGCATGGGTTGATGGCGCATCGGAAAAAAGGCCGGTGGCTCAACACTCAGGAAAATGTGTTCATCCTTCTGGCTTTGGACCGGTACTTCGCCGTGTATGAAGCCGCTGAACCCGATTTCGTGGCCCGGGTCTGGCTGGGCGACCAGTTCGCCGGCCAGTCCACGTTCAAGGGGCGATCCCCGGACCAGGCCCGGGTACGGGTGCCCATGGCCCGTCTGGCCGAAGTGAAAAAAGCTCCGGTGCTGATCCAAAAAGACGGACCCGGCCGGCTTTATTACCGGTTGGGCCTCAATTACGCGCCTCAAAATTTATGGCTGGCCGCCGCCGATTACGGTTTCGCGGTCGAGCGGGAATACGAGGCCGTGGACGATCCCAAGGACGTAACTCGGACCAAGGACGGGTACCAGGTGAAAGCCGGCGCCCGGGTGCGGGTCAAGCTGACCATGGTGGCTCCGGCCCGGCGGTATCACGTGGCTTTGATCGACCCGTTGCCGGCCGGTTTCGAGGCCTTGAATCCGGCCCTGGCCGTGACCGGCACGCAGCCCGTGGGTGAAGCGGCGGAAATGAGAACCCGGTACTGGTGGTGGGGTCCGTGGTACGAACATCAGAACCTGAGGGATTCCCGGGCCGAAGCCTTCACCACCTATCTGTGGGACGGAGTGTATACCTATACGTACATCGCCCGAGCCACCACTCCCGGCGCCTTCGTGGCGCCGCCGGCCAAAGCCGAAGAGATGTACGCGCCGGAAACCTTCGGCCGGTCCGCCTCGGACCGGGTGACGGTAGTGGATTGATTCTGAACCATCCTGGGTAGGGTTTGCTGGTTCCCAAGCTCTATCTTGGGAACCAGCAAATCGGAAGCTCTAGCTTCCCACCGCTTTTTCCTTGTAAGTCAATATGTTCCAATTTTCTATAAATGAAGCTGGAGCTTCGAAGCGGTGGGGTTCCCAAGCTAGAGCTTGGGAACCAGCGTTTTAAGGTAGCGCTTATGGGTGTGAGGGCGGTGATGAAAAGACAGGTCTCAACCATGTTCATGATGGATTAGAATCGTTTGTATCTATAAGTAGTTTGGATAAAAGAAAGCGCTGGCGAGGCGTGCCACGCCCCTACGTCCGGCATCTATCTCCTTTCGTATCCCTTTGAACGCAACTTGGTATGAAGGGAGGTTGTTAAAAATTTCTCAAATTCCTCTTGCCAAATCCCAAAGGCCAAGTATAATGTAAAACAGTATAGGTGCCGGATGGAACATGGCCAGGAGGGACTGCCGTGGAATCCGTTCTGGTGGGCCTTTTGATCTTCGGACCGATTCTCATGGGCGTGCTGGCTTGGCTGGCCCCGGGGAATCGGTCTCGTGTTTTGGTGGTGGTGCTGGGCGCGGCCGGATTGTCGGCGGTGGGAGTCTTTACCGCCTGGCGAGGTCCGTTCGATTTCATCCCCAGTACCTGGCTTCCCTGGGGCCCGTGGGCCATGTTCGCCTTGGAGGCTCTGGAAGATGTAATCATCACGTATATCGGGTACCGGCTGGCCAGCCAGGCCATCGTGGTCTGCGGCGTGGTCCAGTTTGGATTGACGCTCACCGAGGAATACTTCCGTTTCCAGAACCCATACCTCACCCAGGCGCCCCATTTCATGGTGGACCCGCTCTCGTTGATCCTGGTGCTGATTATCACCGTGATCGGCTCCCTGATCGCGGTGTACGCCCTGGGGTACATGGAGCGGCATGCCCACCACGCTCCGTCTTCGGCGGGTTCGAACGGCCGGTTTTTCTTTTTCCTGATGGGTTTTCTGGGCGTGATGAACTGGGTGGTACTGACGGACAACATCCAGGTGTTCATCATCTGCTGGGAAGCCACCACCTTGTGCTCCTTCGCCTTGATCGCTCACGACGGCACGGGGGAGGCGCTGGCGTCGGCCAAACGGGCCTTGTTGTTCACCGCCTTTGGCGGCACGGCCAACATGGCCGCCTCGGCCATTGGCATGGCCCAATTCGGTACAGGGGACCTGACGGGGTTGATGGCCGCCGGAGCCATGGTCCCCATTACCCTGCTCTGCGTTGGGGCCTTGACCAAATCGGCCACGCTGCCTTTCCAAAGCTGGCTGTTGGGGGCCATGGTGGCGCCCACTCCGGTTTCGGCTCTGCTTCATTCCGCCACCATGGTCAAGGCCGGCACGTACCTGATCCTCCGGCTGGCGCCTTCGTTCACGGGCACCCGGTTGTCGGACGTGCTGGCCCTGTGCGGCGCCTTTACCTTCGCGCTGGCCGCGGGGTTGGCCATTGGCCAAAGCAACGCCAAAAGGGTGCTGGCCTATTCCACCATTTCCAACCTGGGGCTCATCGTGGGCTGCGCCGGGATCAATACCCCCCTGGCCCTGGCCGCGGCGTTGATGATTCTGTGCTTCCACGCCGCGTCCAAGGGACTCCTGTTTTTGTGCGTGGGGACCATCGAGCAGGAGATCGGCAGCCGGGACATCGAAGATATGGGCGGCATCCGATTCCGTCTGCCGGCCACGACCATCATCACCCTGGTGGGCATGGCTTCGATGCTCATCCCGCCCTTTGGAATGCTGCTCAGCAAATGGATGGCCATCGAAGCATCCATCCATTCGCCCCTGATCTTGATGCTCGTGGTGGCCGGCAGCGCCCTGACCATGGTGTTTTGGGTCAAATGGATGGGCCGGATCCAAACGGTTTCGTACCACCCCGAGGAGCGGCTGGAAAAGCTGCCCCCATCCATGCTGACCGCCCTGGTGGTCCTGGTGCTGATCGTTCTGGCCTGCGGTCTGGCGGCCATGCCCATCCACCGGACATGGTTCGAACCCATGGTGATCCAAATCTACCACGGGAAACTGGAAGCCATTCGGGCGGCCCAGTCTCTGGTGCAACTGAAAGCCGTAAGCCATCTGGCCATCTGGCCGGTCCTGGTGCTTTTGGGCGGCGCGTTTCTGGCCTGGCTGGGACATCGGACCTTTTTCAAGGGCCGGCACGAGCGGCTGCCTTTTCTCTGCGGTGAAAACGTGGTGGCCCCGGATCGGTTCTATTCCTTCTACAGCCTGAAGGATCAGCCGGATTCCGCCTGGGCGGCCAGCATGTATCTGACCAGCGTTTTTTCCGAAACCAAACTGACTCCCTGGGCCAATTTGTTGGCGCTGATGATCCTGATGTCCCTCTTCGTCATGGGAGGAGTAACGCCATGACGACCGAGACGATCATCCGGGTTCTGGCGGCTCTGCTGGCGCCCCCCCTGATCGGAGCTCTGTGTTTTGGCCTGGACCGTAAAATCACGGCCCGCTTTCAGGGACGGATCGGCCCGCCCGTTTGGCAGCCGTTTTACGACGTGGCCAAGCTGTGGCGGAAGGAGCCCATGGTCCTGAACCGGGTGAAAACGCTGTACGTGTATCTCCACCTGGCGTTCATGATGATGGTCATGGTGCTTCTGGTCCTGGGCGAGGATATGCTGATGGTTTTGTTCGCCCACGCTTTTTCCTCGATTGCCCTGATTTTGGGCGCCATGAGCGTTCGGTCGCCGTACAGCCGGCTGGGGGCCATGCGCAAGATCATGCAGATGCTGGCGTACGAACCGGTGCTGGTGCTCATGGTGGTGGGCATTGCTCTGGACAACGCGAGTTTTTCCGCCAGCGACATCTGGGTCCGGCCGCAGCCGCTCTTGTACTCGTTGCCTTTGGTGTTTCTGGCCTTTTTCGTGGCCGCGTTGATTAAATTGGACAAATCGCCCTTCGACGTGGCCACCAGCCACCATGCTCACCAGGAGTTGGTCAAAGGGGTCACGCTCGAATTTTCCGGACCGTACCTGGCGCTCATCGAAATCACTCATTTTTACGAAACGTTCCTGGTCCTGGCCGTGATGGCCTTTTTCTGGATCACCGAACCGGCGGTGGGCGTGGGGCTGGCCGCGGCCGGATTTCTGGGGTTGATCGTGGTGGACAACATTTCGGCCCGGTTGACCACCCGGAGCATGGTCAAGATCATGTGGACGGTGCCGCTCATGCTGACCATCATCAACATTCTGTGGCTGTACCGTTAGGGTAGGGGGGAGGCCCCATCATGGATTCGCTGGTCAAATCCCCTTGGGTGGTTCATTACAACTGCAACAGTTGCAACGGTTGCGACATCGAGTTTCTGGCCTGCCTGACGCCCTTGTACGACGCGGAGCGGTTCGGGATTCTGCATGTGGGCAATCCCAAGCACGCCGACATGCTGGTGGTGACCGGCGCCGTGAACCACCGGAACAGCCGGGTGCTCCGCCGGGTGTACGAACAGATGCCCGAACCCAAGGTGGTGGTGGCCTTGGGGGTGTGCACCGCCACGGGCGGCATTTTCGCCGAAGGATACAATGTGCTTGGCGGGATCGACCGGGTGATCCCGGTGGATGTTTTCGTTCCCGGCTGTCCGCCTCGGCCCGAAGCCATGATCGACGGCATCGTGGCCGCCCTGAGCCGCTTGTCGGCCAAGGGCCGGGGCCAGGAAGTGGGGCCGGCGAAGAAGGATCGGATCACTTACCAGCGGCCTTCGGATCCGGCCGCCGAAGGGAAGGACGATGCCGCTCACCGTCCATGAAGTGAGTCCGGAAAACATTTTAAGCGAAGTGGCCGCCCGGTTGCCCATGGGGTACCGGTTCGTGACCATGACCTGCACGGACCTGGGGACGGCTCACGATCTGTTGTACCATTTCGACCGGGATTTTCACTTGGAAACCCTGAGGATGACTCTGCCCAGAGGGCAAAAACCACCTTCGATCTCCGTCATCTATTCCGCCGCCCTTTTGGTGGAAAACGAAATCCAGGACCTTTTCGGCATCCGCTTTTCCGGTCTGGTGCTCGATTACCAGGGCCGGCTGCTCCTATCCGAAGGCGCGCCGGCGGCGCCCCAGAACAAAACCATTTCCGCCGCTCCGGCGGCCCCAAAAGCTCCGGCTGGGGAAGGGGAGGGAACGGCATGACCCGTCATTCGGTGCTTCCGTTCGGTCCTCAGCATCCGGTTCTGCCCGAACCCTTGCAACTGCGGTTGGAACTGGAGGACGAAAAAGTGGTGGGAGCCCTGCCGGTGTTGGGGTACATCCATCGGGGCCTGGAAAAAATAGCCGAAAACAAGGACTTTCACCAGAACGTCTACCTGATTGAACGAATCTGCGGCATTTGCAGTTTCATCCACGCCACCGCGTACTGCCAGGCCGT
>JAGVGV010000626.1 GCA_020056895.1 Deltaproteobacteria bacterium | reverse complement strand
GAATGAGCGCCAGTTCAACGGTTGGAATCATTTCGATCAGACCTTCAATAGGGGGTTTTTCGTATTTTTCCAGTTCGAGGTAACGAAGCACTTTTTTCCTGATAATTGGTTCAAAATGATGCGCTATTTCGTAAATTTCATCCATTAGAAATTTAGTCTGACCCATGCCGGCTTTCTTGAAGAAACCTGGCAGGGCATACCAAATCATCCTTGCGGCGGTTTCATCGTTCGGCACCCATTCCAACATCTGGATAGCCAATGACGGAGAATGAACCGCGAAACCCGTGAAGAAAAGCCCCGCAAACATGGATGGGCCCCATTTCAACATCCGGAATAACAAGGAGCGCTCCAACCGGGCTTCCAGGGCGACCAAGGTTTGAATCATACGCTGTCGCAACTCAAGCGGCGTATTTTCCAAATCAGTGCTGATAACGTATTGATGTAGTTCATCTTTTGCTTCCGCGACTTTCAGATAGTTAACCAATAAAAGGAGTTCATCGCCATAGATCGGGTTTTTTTCGGGAGCGCTTCTCAGGTAGTCATGTAATAGTTCCCCGGCCGCTGCTTTTATTTGGCATTGAATCGCATCGGACCACTTGGGAACCGCTTCGTAGATTGAACCAGCCCTGGTAATATCGCCTCGAACGGGCCAGAGCCCTTGTCCGGTGCGCAGAGCATCCTCAAGCCAGGCGATTGTTCCACTCTGGTCCAGGCTCGCGACAAAATCGACGATTTCCTGAAGTGCCTTTGGTGGTTGTATATTTGGTTCAGGCGTCATACCACCCTCCGGATCGGATGGCTCAACAAATCGGAATGGACCACCTCGTGAACCACTTCGGGACGCCCGGGTTCCGCCGGGTGACACGAATGGGTATACCCGTAGTCCCTGGCGGAATTACTGGGTGTGGGGCGGAAGTATTGGTACCACTCCGCGTCGGCCACCGTTGGAAAGCGAAGCGCAAGAGAATCACCTGGCATGTAATCCATTAGAAGGAGAGGAGATTCCGCCAAATCAGGCCTGTCCTGTTCGATGGCCAGTATGTCCCGCCATTCTTTTGATGTGTATCCGGTCTCGATGAATGGGGGTTGCTCAGGATTTCGTTCATTGAATGTGGCCCAAATCATAAATCGGCCAAGCGGGGTTTGGTCGAGCCTCTCTTTTTGCTCGTCCAGGGTTGGGGCCGCTAAGGCTTTATCCAGGAACTCCTTCGCGGTGATGTCATCGCTATGGCAACCGGTGGCGGTGAGCACCTCCACATATCTTGATTCCGAAACCGCTTTGCCCAAAAAATGAGGCCGGGCGCAGGTGATCACCGGACCCTTTAGCTGACACTTCCGGCAAGCTCGTTCATAGGTATCCCGGAGTGCTTTCCCGTCGTCGTGGTTTTTCAAGTCGTCCAGAATGATAACCACGTATTCGGCGGGCAACTTCGATTCGTTCAACATGTTCTGAACGATTTGACCGCCGCCGTCCGGACCGGTGGCCATTTGGGTCAACAAGGCTGAAACGGAGGCTTGGTCCACGTCCGGCATCCCATGAATAACCTTATTGAAACAGCTCATAGGTCCATCCCTGTACGATTCCTTGTAGCCTGTTTATATCATACAACAAAATGTTTGGTTCCGGTCAAAGTTCCTTCAGTTTCCGGTTCCCATCCGATTCCAGGGCGGACTGGGCCATGGTTTCGAGGCCTTCGTGGATGATCTGGAAGGGACCCAGGTCGCCCAGGGACCAGTCGTCCGGGCCTTGGCGTTCCAGCCGTTCCCGGGCTTCGTGGAGCGTCAGGTGATCCGGGTCCCGGGCCGGCTGGTAGGCCGAAACGCCCGGAGTCCGGACCACTTCCGAAACCAGGCCGGCCTTCACCAGCCAGGTCACCAGCCGGTTGACCAGCGTGGCCGGAAGGTCCAGTTGTTTGGCCAGATCGGCGGCCGTGGGTTTGTCGCCCCGGTCAAAGGCCCGGATGATCCGGTGGAGCACGCCCAGAGCCACCCGAAGCCGGAAGGCGTGGCTGAACGAAAGGCGGTCCGGGTCGTATTCGTGGGAATCCATCCGTTCCAGGGCGCTGGAAACTTCTGCTCCGAACAACACGATGGACCACGACAGTTGGAGCCACAAAATAAAGAGGGGCAGAGCGGCGAAACTGCCGTATATGGCGTTGTAATTGGACAGGGAGATTTGCAGCTGGATGTACACGCCCTGGAAAACCTGAAAAAAGGTTCCGGCGAAAATCCCGGCGGAAACTCCGGACCCGTACGCGATCCGTGTGTTGGGCAGAAACAGGTACATGAAGGTGAAGATCACCCAAACCGCGAAAAAGGGCATGAATTTCAACAGAAAAAAAATGGCCGGGCTGGCCGCGCCCAATAGCGCCACCTTTTGCACCAACAAAGGCAGATTGCCGGCGATGAACACGGTCATGGTGCTGGACATGATCAGCACCAGGGGGCAGATCAGCATCACCGCCAGGTAATCCACCACTTTCCGGCCCCAGGGCCGCGGCCGGTCCACGCCCCATACATCGTTGAGCGCGGCTTCGATCTGGGACAAAAGCCGGAACACGGCATAGTACACCACCACCAGGCCGATCACCGCCATCAGGCCGCCTTGAACGTTTTTCAAAAGGGCGTTGGAGAAATCCACCACCCGGCCCACCACTTCCTCCTGACCCTTCAGCCGTTCGTACAGCACCTTGCTCAAGGGTTCTTCCAGCCCGAAGCCCTTGGCCACGCCAAAGGCCATGGCCAAAAAGGGGACGATGGACAGGAGGGTGTAGTAGGTGAGGGCGGAAGCCCGAAGCTGCCAGCGGTCTTCGGCCAAGCCCCGGCCGATCAGCACCAGAACGCGCAAGGCCCGGATCAGCAGCGCCCGGCGGGGATCCAGGGTTCGGACCTGGATTTTCCACAGGTCGGTCAAGAGAAAGGCCTTGGTTCGATAATACCGTTCGATCCAGCCGTTCATGGTTGCCCCTGGCGCCGGATATGGGTGGAGCCTTGTTTATATGCCCAGGGGCCGGGCGCGTCAAGGTTTTGGGAGAAGGGGAAGCCGGGAAGAGGCCGGAGGCCGGTTGGTCACCGTCGGTCGGAAGAGAGGGGTGTGGGGGCCAAAAGAATTCCTGGAATATCAGATATTGCGGCTGGTCAACCGCCCAACAATCAATTATAATCCCCGCCGTTTCAGGGGGAGCAAGCTGAATTCTACGGGAAATACGCTAAACGAGCAAAGAGGGGGCCAAGAAGATGAAGCTGAATTTGGGAAAGAAATTCCTTATTCCAGTAATTTTACTGGTGATGCTGGGTATGAGCGGGGCGGCCGCCGTTTCGTATTGGTATTCGGCTCGGGCCATTGAGGATGTGGTGGTGATCGGAGCCGATCAATTGATCGAGTCGACCGATAACAGCATTACCGAGTGGGTGAAGGAACGCCGGCGGGAAGTGAAAAACTGGAGCAGCGCCGCCGTGTTCGCGCAAGCCCTTCAGGAAGGCGGAGACCCCTCGGCGGCCCGGAAGTCGGCGGACGAATTTTTACAGGGGATCATCAAAGAATATGCTTTCCTGGAAACGGTGATCCTGGCGGACAAGAAAGGCGACGTGGTGGTTGCTCCCCGCCAGGAGGAAAAAGGCCGCAAGATCGACGACCGGGAATATTTTCAAAAGGCTATGACGGGTGAGCTTGTGGTTTCGGGCGTGGTCCAGAGCCGAGGCACGGGAAACCCTGTTTTCGTGGTGGCGCACCCGGTACTCCAGGACAAAAAGGCCATCGGCGTGCTGTGCACGATCGTGGATCTGGCATCGTTCACTTCGCAATACATCAATTCGGTCAAGGTCGGCCAGACCGGTTATTCCTTTTTATACGATCACGAGGGGCGGTTGCTGGCGCACCCGGTCAAGGACCAGGTGCTCAAGCTGAACGTGAAGGATACCCCGTACGGCCCCGCCATGCTGGAACAAAAAAGCGGCCGGTTGACGTATCGGGACGCCGGCGTGGAGCATATGGCCGTTTTTCGGAACAATCAGATGACGGGTTGGACGTCCGCGGTCACGGCGCCTACGGCGGAAATGTTCCGGCCCATCCGCCGGGTTGGCACGATCAATCTTGGTTTCACGGTGGGGCTGCTGATCGTTTTGGGCTTTTCCATCCTGCTGGTTACTCGGGTGTTGGTCACCAAGCCCCTGGCCCGCATCGCTTCCGGGCTGAAGGACATTGCTTCGGGCGAAGGGGATCTACGGCAACGGTTGACGATCAACACGAAGGACGAAATGGGCGACGTGGCTCATTGGTTCAACACGTTCGTGGAAAGTCTGGCCGGAATGCTGGGCCAGGTATCCGATAATGTACAAACATTGGCGGCGGCTTCGGCTGAGTTGGCCGCCATTTCCGACCAGATGGCCGGCGGGACGCGGGAAATGTCCCAACAGTCCGAGCTTTTGGCTCGGAACGCGGGGCAGGTGGGCAGGAATATCGACGGTGTGGCGGCATCCACCGAGGAACTGAGCTCGACGGTGAGCACCATGGCCAGCGCGGTGGAGGAAATGACCGCGTCGGTAGTGGAAATTGCTAAGAACGCCGGTCATTCGGCCACCACCGCCAACCAGGCGGCCGAAGCGGCCGAAGAAACGGGCCGGGCGGTGGAACGGCTGAAAGCCAGCGCTCAGGAAATCGGCCAGGTGGTGGAAGTGATCGTGGATATCGCCGAACAGACCAAGCTGTTGGCGCTCAACGCCACCATCGAAGCGGCCCGGGCGGGGGAAGCCGGCAAGGGGTTCGCCGTGGTGGCCAGCGAAGTGAAGGATTTGGCGGGCCAGACGGGCAAATCCACGGAAAACATCCGGACCCGGATTCAGGACATTCAGAAAAACACGGTGCAATCCGTGGACGCCATCGGCCGGATCGTGGGGATTATCAAGAAGGTCAACGAACTGGCTCAGGGCATCGCCGCCGCCGTGGAACAGCAAAGCGCCACCACGGGTGAGATCGCCCAAAACGTAGCCCAGGCCGCGGCCGCCGCCGGGGATGTATCGTCCAGCACGGGGGCCACGGCCACCTTGAGCCGAGAAATGGCCGAGGCCATTCAGGGCGTGACCGACGCGGCCGGGTCCACGGCTCAAGGGGCGGAACAGGTATTCGCCGCGTCCCAGGAACTTTCCCGGCTGGCCGAGGATTTGAACCAACTCATCGGCAAGTTCAAGTTTTAAAGGGAATGGAACGCCAAGGATATGCGAAATCAATCCAATCGTCGTGAACCCGTTCAAGGCGGTGCCTGGCCCCGCCTTGAACGGGATGATTCACCCCGCCGCCACGGTCTGGTTTTTTCCCTTGTATTTGGCTTGGTACAGGGCTTG
>JAGVGV010000631.1 GCA_020056895.1 Deltaproteobacteria bacterium | reverse complement strand
CTGGCGGCGGTGCTGTTCGCCCGGCTGCCTCATAACCTGGGGTTGGTCACGGCGTCGGTGGTGGGGATCGCCGTAGGTTTGCTGGCGGAAAGGAAGCCGTCATGAAAATGAGTTCCGAAACGGTTTGGTGGGTGATTTTCCTGGCGGGTTTGGGCACCTTTTTCTGGCGGTATTCGTTTTTCGCGGCCTTCGGCGGCCAGGACCCTCCGGAATGGCTGCGGCGGGGCTTACGGTTCGTACCCGCTTCGGTGCTGTCGGCTCTGGTCGCGCCGGCGGTGGTCCTTTCGGGCCTGCCCGCCTTCACTCCGGCCAACCCCCGGCTTTGGGCCGGTGTTTTGGCGGCCCTGGTAGCCTGGCGGACGAAGAACGTGCTGGCCACCATCGCCGCCGGCATGGGGGGCTTGTGGGCCATCCAATGGATGATCGGGGCCATGGCCCGATAATCCCCGGGAATACGAATGATTGGATTGTTATTGGAACGCTTTTCCTTATAGGAGGACGCATCATGGGACTTCGCATCTGGCAGGTGGACGCTTTTACCGATCGACCCTTTGGCGGCAATCCGGCCTGCGTAACCGTTCTGGACCAGCCGGCCGAAGCCGGATGGATGCAAAATCTGGCCATGGAAATGAATCTTTCGGAGACGGCTTTTCTGGTTCCCCAACCGGATGGGTTCGGCCTGAGGTGGTTCACGCCCGCCAGCGAAGTGGCCCTGTGTGGCCATGCCACGTTGGCCTCGGCCCATGTGCTGTTCACTCAAGGATTCGTCCAGCCGGGCCAGACCATCCATTTCCACACCTTGAGCGGCGTTTTGAAGGCGGATCGGACTCCGGAAGGCAACATTCAATTGAATTTCCCCGCCACTCCGGCCACTCCGGCCGAACCGCCGGCAGGGCTGCTGGACGCCCTGGGGCTTTCTTCCGCCCGGTTCGTGGGCGCCAGCCGGTTTGATTACCTGGTGGTTGTGGATGACGAAAATACAGTGGCGAACATGAAGCCGGATTTCACTCGGTTGAAAGAGGTGAAAACCCGGGGGACCATCGTTACCGCTCCGGCCAGCCGGCCCGACACGGATTTCGTTTCCCGGTTCTTCGCGCCCGTGGAGGACATCAATGAAGACTCGGTCACCGGATCGGCCCACTGCTGCCTGACGCCCTACTGGCGGGAGCGGCTGGGCAAGGACGAAATGCGGGCGTACCAGGCTTCCCGCCGGGGAGGCCGGTTGATCGTCCGCCAAGAGGGCGACCGGGTGTTCATTTCCGGCCAGGCCGTGACCGTGTTCGAAGGAAACCTGTTTTCAGTAGGGTGAGATCGTTCGGGGGTTCCAGAAGCAAGGGCGAAACATGTCTCGCCCTTGCGACCAATCCGCTCTTCTATTTCGCTGCTCCCTCATTCTTCAGTTCCGCGATGTCGGCCGCCGAACAGCCCAGTTCGGCCAGAATGTCGTCCGTATGCTCCCCCAAAGCCGGCGCGGGCAGGCGGGGTCCGGCGCCATTCCCGCTGAAATGGGCGGGATACCCGGGAACCTCCAGCGGCCCGTATTCCGGGTGGTCGAAGGGCACCACATACTGGTTGAGCCGGGTTTGGGGGTCCATGGCCGTTTCCATGGTGGTCTGGATGGGGCTGAACATCAGGCCTCGGGGGATGAACAGGGCCATCCATTCATCGGATGTTTTGGCGGCGAAGACCTGATCGAACAGGGCCACCAAGTCCTGGTTGTTGGCGATCCGTCCGGCTTCGTCCCGAAATCGGGGATCGTCGGCCAGGTGGGATTGGCCGGTGGCGTCCAAAAACGTGGACCAGTACCGGTCTTCGGGATGGTGGGTGCCGATGATCCAACGGCCGTCCTTGCACCGGAAGGAATTGCGCAAGGGGGAATGCCGCCTCCGGTCCCCGGCCTGGGAAGGATCGATGCCCCGGCCGGCCAGCATGAAATTGCAGTACTGCAGCCAAATGGCGGTGGAAAGCAGGGACACGTGGACTTCCTGGCCCCGGCCGGTTTTTTCCCGGGCGTAAAGGGCGGCCAGAACGGCGTGGCTAAGGGCGATGGCCGTGGCTTGGTCGAGCACCCCCAGGTGCATCAGGCGGGGCATGTCGCCGCCGGTCAGAAACATCATGCCCGACCGGGCCAGACCCAAGGGATCGAAGGCGCCCAGGTCCGCCAACGGGCCTTCGGGGCCGTACCCCGAAACCGCGGCGTGAATGATCCGGGGGTTAAACGCCGAGATGGAAGGATAATCCAGCCCCAGCTTTTCCTTGGTGGATTTCCTCAGGTTGGTCAGAAACACATCCGCTTTTAAAATCAATCGGTTAAACAGGTCCCGGCCCCGGGCCGTCTTGATGTTCAGCACCAGCCCCCGCTTGTTGCGGTTGCTCACTTCGTGCATGAAGCTTTCGCCGTTTCCTTGAGCCAGATTCAGGCCGCCCACGGTGGTCCAGGCTCGCTCCGGGTCGCCGTCCGGAGCTTCCACCTTGATCACGTCGGCGCCCAGATCGCCCAAAATGGCGCTGGCGCCAGGGCCCGCGTGAAACACGCCGTATTCGATCACCCGCACTCCGGCCAGGGGTCCGGGGCGGGCGGGATCAGCGGTCATGGTGCACCTCCACCTGGATGTTCGAGGTTGGGATCCGGGTCCGCTTTTGGGGTGACCGGCAGCCCGCATGGTGGCACACCCGGGGGGTGAAGAGCAAGCTCCTTCATGAAAATATATTTATAACAACATGTTTCGTTGGCCGATCAACCAGTAGGCAGCCTCGGATGGAAGCAAAATGAGGACGGGGCCATGAAAAACGGGACGGGATGGGAAGGGGTTGGATCCGGGGGCCGGATCGCGGTTATTCCCGCCCGCGTCCCAGGTACCGGCGGTAAAACAGGACCATCATAGCCAGGCAGACCCCGCCGATGAACAGGTGCGCCAAGGATCGGACCACGAGGTTGTCGTCCCAGGGGTCGCCGTGGAGCCGTCCGGGTTTGGCATAGCGAGGAAACAGGGGGGCGTAATACAGGGAGACCGAATCGCCGGGTTTCCGGTCCGCATCGGCTCGATAGATCCAGGTGGAAAAGGATTGGGACTCCGCTTCGTACCGGACCCGGTAATTATGAATCTTCAATCCCCGTTTGCCGTGGGTCAGGCGGTATTCGGCCACCGCGCCATCCACGCGGACGCCGTTGTTCTGGATATCCCGTTCCAATATCACCCGGATCGGAAAGCCGATCAGGCTGAACGCCGCCAGATAAGCGGGAAGAAGCGCCGCCAGAAGGAAAGCCCCCCACCGGCCCGGGCCTTTTCGGCCGGACGAGGGATGAGGCGCGACCAGGGGCGGCGTGGGGTCCATATCCATATCTCCCGGATAATGAACATTATAACCCCAGGCCCCCCGGATTCATCACCCCGCGAGGATCGAAATAGTTTTTAAGGGCTTTCAGCGCCCCCATGGCCACGGGTCCCAAATGGCCTTCCAGCCGGTCGCCCATCATCCGGCCCACCCCGTGATGATGGCTCAGGGACCCGCCCGCCGCCTCGATCCGGTCGATGACGCCCCGCTGAAAGGATCGGTATTCAGCCACGTCGTCCATCCGGGCGATGAAAATGAAATAGAGATTGGTTCCCTGGGGGTAAAAATGGGACGAATGCGCCAGGGCCATGGTCCCGGGCCGTTCCTTGAGGAAAGACCGGACCGCCTGGTGAACCGGCCGGACCTGATCCCACCGGACGCTCGTTTCCAGGGTATCGATCACGATCCCGAAATCCCCCAGGGCGTCCCGTAAGTACGGGTCGGAGTACCGGCCGTGCTCCCAGGCCTTGACGGGGTACCCGGTGAGGTACATGCCCTTTTCCCCGCGGCAGATACGGCGGACGCACCGAAAAAGATTCCTGGCGAACCCCGCTTCGCCGTCCGCCCGGCCCAGCATCAGACACCGCGACCCCGGTTCCAGGCCCCTATGCCGGATCAGCCGTTCCAAAGGATGGCCGTCCACGCCGTACAGTTTGAGCACCGTGTTCGTTTCTTCGGGGTCCGAAACCCTGAACACCGAAGGCCGTCCGAATTCGCCCTGGGATATTTCCCGGGCGGCGGCCAG
>JAGVGV010000643.1 GCA_020056895.1 Deltaproteobacteria bacterium | reverse complement strand
GGTTCGATACCCTGGGCGGACAGCCGCCATTGGACCGCCGGGACCTGCTGGGCGAGGACAACCCCCTGTGGCCGCTGATCGAACGCCATGAGGAACGGACGGGGCTGGAGGCTTTTTATCAGTTGCTGGCCGAAGACCCGAACCGTGAGCAAGGCCCGGAAAAGGCGGTAGAGATGATTCTTTTCGATCTCCACGTCCGCCGTTTCACCGCCGAACGGTTCCAACTGGACTCCGGGGAAATGGATTTTCTGTTCGGACGGCCTTTGGTGATCGAGGCCCAGGCGTTGGGCTTTTCATTTCAGGAATCCGCGGACGGTTTTCCCGTTCTGATCCGGATTCCAAAAGGGGCTTCGGAAACGCCCGATCCGGGTCCCGACCGGCCCTGATTCCGGGGGCTTGGGAGAAACTATGTTTTTTTCTTGACAATTTCGGCTTTTAAGGCTACTTATATAAACGATTCCGGTGAATTACTCAGGCTGTCCGGCCGCTGGAGGAACCCGATGAACAAGTCCCAGTTGATTGAACTCCTGGCCAAGAGGGAAGCCTTGACCCTGAAAAAGGCCGAATTGGTGGTCAACACGTTTTTTGACGCCATCACCCTGGGCCTGGCGGCGGACAACCGCGCCGAAATCCGCGGGTTTGGTTCCTTTAAGGTCAAAACCTACGAAGGCTATACCGGCCGGAACCCCAAGACCGGCGAGGTGATCGAAGTCCATCCCAAGAAGTTGCCTTTTTTCAAGGTCGGCAAGGAACTCAAGGAACGGGTGGACAGCCTGGACGACTGATCCGTTCGGGTCCACCGCGTTTTACCTCGGCCTGGCTTTACGAATCAAAGCTGGGCCGATTGCTTGAAAAATCCAGCGCTGAACGGGTGTTTGGATTCCGGCCGCTCTCTTTTTAATCAGGGGGCGGCTTCTTTTTTTGGGGGGTGAGGCGTTGGCCTCTTTTTTTTCGGCGAGCGATATGCTAAGTTTAACATCGCGTTGACCGACGGACCGGAACCGCGAGCCCGGACGCATGGGCGCCCGGCCGAAATCGTGAACGGGTTCCGCTCCATACGCCCGTTTATTAATCGCTGATACACGGATGAAACGGACGCCATGAACACTTCGTTTCCTCGTTTGCTGGCCCAGGCGGCTCGGGATCACGGCCATATGTGTCCCGGCCAGGTGATCGGGGTCCGGCTGGGGATGCTGGGGCTGGCTCTGTTCGGCCTGGATGCTCCCCTGGGGCACTCCGACATCAAAAAGGTCATTGTGTATGTGGAGATCGACCGTTGCGCGGCCGATGCCCTGGTCACGGCCACGGGCGTTCGGTTGGGACGGCGGTCGCTCAAGTTCGTGGATCAAGGGATGATGGCCGCCACTTTCGTCCGGCTAACGGACCGGAAGGCGTACCGGGTTTCGATCCGGGATGAAGCCCGGGAGTTGGCCGCCCGATTGTTACCGGATGTTTTGGACAGCCATCTTCGGGAAATCCGCGCGTATCAGGTTATGGAGGCGAAGGACCTGTTCCGAGTGGAGGAGGTCCGCGTTCATTTGAATCCCGAAGACCTGCCCGGCGCGTCGCCCGCGAAGGCTTGGTGCGGCCGGTGCGGGGAAACGATCCGCCACGGCCGGGCCGTGGAGCGGGACGGTGAATTATTGTGCCGCAATTGCGCCGGTTTGGGGTATTTTGACCGGCTGGGACCGGTGCGGGATTGGACGCACTTGGACCCCATCCATCAAGACCGGCCCCAAGAAGGAGCCCTGGACCGGTCCGAACGCGAACGAGAGGAATCCCTGCATGTGCGAAACCATTCATAGCGGCCCTTTCCGAGGCCGGGCGATCCCCCTGGCCGAAACCGTGGGGATGATGCTTTCCCACGACGTGACCGAGATTACCGATTGCTTCAAGGGACCGGCTTTTCGGAAAGGCCATGTGGTCCGCGAAACGGACCTGGAACACTTGGCCCGGCTGGGCAAGGAGCATCTGTGGGTGCTGGACGTTCCCGAAGGAATGCTCCACGAGGACGACGCCGCGTTGCTCCTGGCCCGGGCGCTGTCCGGTCCGGGGGTGACCTTCGATCCCCGGCCGTCCGAAGGCAAGATCAATCTGGTGGCGGCTCACGATGGTTTATTGAAGGTGAACGCCGAAGCCCTGACCGCTTTCAATATGGTGGAAGGGGTGATGTGCGCCGGTCGGCATACCGATACTCTGGTCCGGCGAGGCGACCGGCTGGCCGGTACTCGAGCCATTCCCTTGGTGATCGACCGGGAAACGGTTCACCAGGCCGTGGGTGCGGCGGCGTTGTCGGCGGGGGGCGTTTTTTCGGTGAAGGAACTGGCCCGGCCCCGGACCGGTTTGATCATCACCGGCGGGGAAGTGTATCACGGCCGGATTCAGGACCGGTTCGAACCCATGCTCCGGCCCAAGCTGGAAGGTTATGGCTGCTCCATCCTAGGCGTGGAAAAGGTCCCGGACGATGTGGATCGGATCACTCGGGCCATTTGGGACATGCTGGCCGACGGCGCGGGCCTGTTGATTCTGACCGGCGGCATGAGCGTGGACCCGGACGACGTGACGCGGGTGGCCGTGGCCATGGCCGGCGCGTCGGACATCCGGTATGGATCGGCCGTGCTGCCCGGCGCCATGCTGTTGTTGGCCGAAATCCAGGGCGTGCCGGTGATTGGAGTGCCGGCTTGCGGGCTGCATCACCGTATTACGGTGCTGGATCTGGTTCTGCCCCGGATTCTGGCCGGTGAACGGCTGAATCGGAAGGATTTGGCCGCCATGGGGCACGGTGGGTTGTGCCTGGACTGCCCCGAATGCCGGTATCCGGTTTGTCCGTTCGGCAAGGGTTGATCGCCTTTGGGTTTCCCAACCGTGAAACGGCCGGGACATGATAATCGTTGGAGCCGGCGTCGTTCGGCTCCTCGTGTTTTGAAACTGGCTGAAATACCTTTCCCTTTCGGTTAGGGATCGGACGCTTGGGGCGGCGCCCCGGTCCCGGGTGGTTCCTCCGTTTCGAAGGTTGGAATCGGCTTGACGCCGGATTTATTTCATGATATGGAACGTTTTTCACAAGCAAGCTTAAATGCTTGCGGACGCTTGTTTTTTTCTTCCCGGGTATCCCCGGAGCGACCGGGTGGCGGCGCCCCCTTGGGCCGCCGGAATTGAAACTCGCCGTTCGTACGGGTACTTAGGCTAGGGCGGTGAGCGTTTCTCCCCCCGATTTGACCAAGAGGCATCCGTTTCCAAAACCGGACTGATTCCTTCGGATTCCCGACCGGTCCGGTCAGGGTGGGGGCGGAAAAGATACCGCGCGAACATCTTTCCCTTGAAGGAGGACAACCGCAATGGGTTTGGACTGGCAAAAATTCGTGAAGGAACCCGACTACGTGATCGCGGAAGCGGCCGAAGAACACATGAAAACCGTGTACCAGCTCGGTGAAGAACTGGGGCTTCAGAAGGAAGAGCTTCTGCCTCACGGCCACTACGTGGCCAAAGTGGACTTCAGCAAGGTCCTCAGCCGCTTGAGCGGCCGGCCTGACGGCAAGTACATCGACGTGACGGCCATCACCCCCACCCCCTTGGGCGAAGGCAAGTCCACCTCCACCATGGGTTTGACCCAGGGCCTGGGCAGGCGGGGCAAGAACGTCAGCGCCGCCATTCGTCAGCCTTCCGGCGGTCCCACCATGAACATCAAGGGCAGCGCGGCCGGCGGCGGCATGGCCCAGTGCGTGCCTCTGACTCCTTTCTCCCTCGGTCTGACCGGCGACATCAACGCCATCATGAACGCCCATAACCTGGCCATGGTGGCGATGACCGCCCGGATGCAGCACGAATTCAACTACGACGACGAAACCCTGGCCAAACGGAACCTGGGCCGTCGGTTGGACATCGACCCGGAAAACCTGGAAATGGGCTGGATCATCGACTTCTGCGCCCAGTCCCTCCGAAACATCATCATCGGCATTGGCGGCAAGAACGACGGCTTCATGATGCGCAGCAAGTTCGGCATCGCGGTGTCGTCCGAAGTCATGGCCATTCTGGCCGTGTCCACCGATCTGAAAGACATGCGGGAACGCATGGGCAAGATCGTGGTGGCGTGGGATAAGAAGGGCAACCCGGTCACCACTTCCGACCTGGGCGTGGCCGGGGCCATGACCGCCTGGATGGTGGAAGCCCTGAACCCGAACCTGTTGCAGACCATCGAAGGCCAGCCCGTGTTCGTGCATGCCGGCCCCTTCGCCAACATCGCCATCGGCCAGAGCTCGATCATCGCCGACCGCGTGGGCCTGAAGCTGGGCGACTACCACGTGACGGAATCCGGCTTCGGCGCGGACATCGGTTTCGAGAAGTTCTGGAACCTCAAGTGCCGCTATTCGGGCCTTAAGCCCCACTGCGCGGTGATCGTGGCCACCATTCGGGCCCTCAAGTGCCATGGCGGCGCGCCCATCCCGGTGCCCGGCCGTCCGTTGCCCGAAGAATACGGTTCGGAAAACGTGGGCTGGGTGGAAAAGGGCTGCTCGAACCTGGTCCACCACATCGCCACCGTGCGCAAAGCCGGTATCAACCCGGTTGTTTGCATCAACTCGTTCTACGCCGACACCAAGGATGAAATCGCGGCCGTCCGCCGGATCGCCGAAGAAGCCGGCGCCCGCGTGGCGGTGTCCGAACACTGGCTCAAGGGCGGCGAAGGCGCTCTGGAATTCGCCGACGCGGTCATGGACGCGTGCGAAGACAAGAACGACTTCAACTTCCTGTACGAACTGGACCTGCCGTTCACTCAGCGGATCGAACGCATCGCCACCACCTGCTATGGCGCCGACGGCGTGGACTATTCGCCCGAAGCGTCCAAGAAGCTGGCGAAGATGCAGAAGGATCCGGAAATCAGCAAGATGGGTATGTGCATGGTCAAGACGCACCTGTCCCTGACCGACAATCCGTCGATCAAGGGCCGGCCCACCGGCTGGCGGCTGTTCGTCCGCGACGTGCTGATGTATGGCGGCGCCGGTTTCGTGGTGCCCGTGGCCGGGGCCATTACCCTGATGCCCGGAACGGCGTCCGACCCGGCCTTCAAGCGGGTGGACGTGGACGTGGAAACCGGCAAGGTCAAAGGCATTTTC
>JAGVGV010000645.1 GCA_020056895.1 Deltaproteobacteria bacterium | reverse complement strand
CCTGGTCGTCCACCGCCCATTCCATATCCTGCGGCCCGCCGTAATGGGCTTCCAGCTTCAGGGCCAGTTCGGCCAGTTCCAGAATGTGGCCGTCGTCCAGGGACGGGCGGTCGGCTTCATCGCCGGTCAGCACCATCCGGCAAACGCCTTCTTCCGGGTAGCAGACGTATTTCTGGTCCTTGTGGGCCAGCCGGCGTTCGTCCACGGTCAGGGCGGGGGATCGCCGGACGATGAATTCGTCGGTCAGGGCATTGCCATCCACCACGGATTTGGGCAGCCCCCAAACCGAGGTCACGTACACCCGGTTGTCCTCTTGATCCAGGGCGCTTCGGGAATAGGCCACCCCGCCGGAAACCGATTCCACCATGGCCATGCACCCCACGGCCATGGCCACGTCTTCGTCCCTCAAACCCCGCATCAAACGGTAATGCATGGCCTGCGGCGTATATTTGCTGGCCACCACTTCCTTGTACGCCTCGAAAAGGTTATCGCGGTGAACATTAAGCTGGCTGCTGTACTGGCCGGCGAAGGAGGCTTCGGGGGAGTCCTCCCCCAAGGCGCTGGACCGGAGCGAAACATTCACCCCCGGATGAATCTGGGCTTCCAGCCGGGCATATTCCGCCTGGACGGCTTCGGCCAGTTGGGCGGGCATTTCGGCCCGCACGATTTTTTGGCGGATCATGGAACTGAGCCCAAAAAGCTGGTCCATCTGGTCCAAGGTGGCGGACTGGATCAGACGGTTGATTTCGGGCTGAAGCTCGTTGTGATCGAAAAAAAGATGGTATGCCCGCGAGGTGAACACGAACCCCGGCGGGACCCGGAGGCCCAGGCGGTTTTTCATTTCGCCCAGGTTCGCCATTTTGGCGCCGATGAAATCGGCCCATTCCCTATCCACCTGGTCCAGGGGAACCACCAGAGGCCCGTCGTCCATGGTCCGGCCGCTTTCCAGAACGCGGTTGATGTTTTCCTGGATGGCATGAAACCGCTCGAACAGCACATCGTATTTGTCGGGGGCCAGTTCGGTAAGGTTCTTGATCATTTGAAACACCGCCACGCCCAGGGCGGTGGCGTGGGCCCGGATGAAGGCCATGCCGTACACCTGGCCCTCGGCCTGGGCCTGTTCCATGGCGGCCATCAGTTCCAGGCCCCGGTTGTTGGCGGCCAGAAGCAGCTTGAAGGCGTGGTATCTCGATTTGAAGAGGGTTTCCAGTTCGTCGGGCGACGGCTGGGGAAGCTCGGGACCGTTCCGCCCCAAAAGACGGCCGATCAGGCGTCTGATCCGTTTCATCGGATGGATGGGCTCCACGCGGGGCCCGGCGGTCCGGACCCTTTGACGTCCAGGGGAACGGCCGGACCAGGAGGTCAGGCTTTTACGCCCCGTTGTTTTTCGTACGCCGCCCGGATCTTTTCGATGAGCGCTTCGATCCGGACCGGTTTGATGAGGCAATCGAAGGCCCCCCGGCGGGACCAGGCCCGGTCGGCGTCCACTTCCACGGCGGTATGGCCGGTCAGGACAATGACTTCGACCCCGGGATATTTTTTCCTTATTTCGTCCAGAGCCCACAGCCCGTCCCGGCCGGGCATCTTGATATCCAGGACCACCACGTCCACGCCGCGGCCGGCCAGATATTCCATGGCGGCCTCGCCGGATTCCACCCCATCGGCCTGGATTTTCCTTAAATTCAGACGCTTGACGACGGACCGGAGAAAATCGGTTTCGTCATCGACCACCAGGACTCTGATCTCATCCATGGCTCCCCTCCGGCCCCCCCAACTTATTCGCCGGCCGGCGAAACGTTCACTTCGAACACCGCTCCCGGGCCTCCATCCGGCAGAAGCCGGAGGTCGCCGCCCAGTTTCTGCATGATGGAATAACTGATGGACAACCCCAGCCCCGATCCTTCGCCCGGCGCCTTGGTGGTGAAAAAAGGATCGAAAATCCGGTCCCGGCAGTCCGGCGGCACGCCTGGTCCGTCATCGGCGAAGGTCACTCGGGCTCCATCACCGTTCCGACGGCTCCGGATGGTCACGTGGCCGCCGCTTTTCACCGCGTCCAGGGCGTTGTCCAAAAGGTTCAGGAACACCTGCTGCAATTGGGCCTGGTCGCTTTTCATCAGGGACAGGCCGGCTTCGAGGTCCAGCGTTACCTGAACGCCCCGGAACATGGCTTCCTTTTCCAGGAAGGAATAGGTTTCCTTGAGCACCTGGTTGATATCCACCATGTCCCAATGGGGTTCCATGCGGCGGGCGAAACCCAGAAGCCGGTGGGTCACGCCTCGGGCCCGATCGACGTGTTGCTGAATCTTGATGATGTTATCCCGGAACAGTTCGCCGTTGGGGCTGGCCTTGACCAGTTCCTCATCCATCAGGTCTTCGACCAGGCCGGCCAGTTCGCCGATGGCGGCCAGGGGATTGTTGATTTCATGGGCCACGCCGGCGGCCATGCGGCCCAGGGAAACCAGCCGGGCCGAATGAGCCAGTTGGGCGTCCAAGGCCGCCCGCCGCCGTTCCTGGGCTTCGAACTGACGGATCATCAGGCGTAAAAGGAACAACACCGCGCCGCTGATGATGGCGCTGCCCAAAGCCAGAATGGCCACGACCACCCCGGCCGCCACGCCGTGGGAGGCCCGTTCCTCCTCGACCACCAGCAGCCAGCCTTCCTTTTCCAGCCAGTAAAAGGCCGAAAAAACCCGGCGGCCGTCCGGCGTAACCCGGTCCCGCACGGTCACCCGGCCCACGGGCAGGTCCTGGGGCTGGATGCCGGCGGGCTCCAGAATCTGGCCGGCGAACCGGGGGGGAGTTTGGTACAGGCCGAACTGATTGATGATGTAGGCGTCGCCTCGGGCGCTGAGTTGGGCGCTGCGGACCAACTGGGTGAAAACATCGGAATCGATGGTGGCCCGGAGAATCCAGGAATCCGGGTTGTGGCCCTTACGGACGGCGACCACGAAGTGAGGCACTCCCCGGTACCCCAAAAAAACGTCGCTGACATACACGCCGTGGACCTTGGTCTTCAGGAACCAGGTGGATTCGCTGTAGTTGAGCCGTTCCAGGTGATACGGCCCCACGTACGCCACGTGGTACCCATTGGCCCCGATGATCCCCAGGTCCAAAAACGACTTGGCCCGCTGGTTCAAAAGGTTGAGCACCTTTTCCAGTTCGCCCTCCCGGCTCAGTTGTTCCAAGGAGGCCGATTCCACCAGCACTTCCACCAGCGACGTTCTTTCGGCCAGGTACAGGCCAATGGCCTTGGCCTGGTTCACGGCCAGATTCCTGAGCGATTCCTTCTGCTGTTCCTCCTGGGCATTGGTCAAATACCAGTAAATGGCCATGCCAAACACGTACAGGGGGACAAGGGAGGCCAGAAGAACCGTGACCGCCATTCTTTTGGAAAGACGGATATAAGGCTTGTCGGTCATGAATGCCGCCATTTCTAAACAATAGGCGTTCCGTGAACGATGACCCGGCCGGAAAGGAAATCCCCTTGCCAAAAAGACTCAAGGGCGGGCCGCTTCCGGTTCAGGTCCCCGATCCGCCGTCCGGGTTCCGGCCCGGTTCGGACGAAGGGGCTCCACCATGGCCCCGGGCCTTTTTCTCCCTTAGGGTTTTGGCCTGGAACGCATCCTGGATTTTATAAACCAGATCGTCGATGGCCGCCGGCTTGAGCAGATAATCGAAAGCCCCCAGGGCGATGCCCTGGATGGAGGCTTCGAGATCGGCGTGGCCCGTGAGCATGATGATTTCCACCATGGGCTGGATTTTCTTGATCTCGCGAATGGCTTCGATGCCGCTCAGGCCGGGCATCCGAACGTCCAGAACCACCACGTCCACGGCTTCCCGGGCCAGGCTTTCCAGGGCCGCCAGGCCGTTTTCCGCCGTGGCCACCTTGAATTGGCGGGCCATCAGGCGGCGGCCCAGGGTGGCCAGAAAATCGGGTTCGTCGTCCACCAAAAGCAGGGAAATCGAACGATTGTCCATCGTTATCGCCTCACTTTCACGGGGAAGGCCGGGCCTCTTAGGCCGGCTGGCAGAGGAGCCCCGCCTGGGTGCGGGGAAGGATCAGATGGAAGGTGGACCCCTGGTCCACCGTGGTCTCCACTTCGATCCGGCCTCCGATCTTTTCCATTATACCCCGCGATACCGCCAACCCCAAACCCGTTCCCTGCCCCGGAGGCTTGGTGGTGAAAAATGGTTCAAATATCCGCTCCAGGTTTTCCGCCGGAATCCCCGGGCCGTTGTCCTGAACCGACAATACGGCTTCCCGAAGGTTGCCATCCAAAATCAGCCGGACCCAACCGCCCGGGCTCACGGCCTGAAGCGCATTGGTCACGATATCCAATAGCACCTGCCGGAGCTGGTACGGATCGATCCAGACCATGGTCCGTTCGGTTCGGGCTTCGTACCGCACCTCGATCTGGGCATTCGCGGCTGTTTTTCGGGTCAGCTCGATGACTTCCAGAGCCAAGTCCCCCAGATCGATCTCCCGGGCGGCGGCATCTGTTTTTCGGGCGAAATTCAAAAGGCCCCGGCTGATGCGGAGCGCCCGATCCACGGCCGCCTCGGTTTTGGTCAAGGCCTTGTCCAATGTTTCCTTGAACGAATCGGGGAGGGCCGGTTCCTTGGACGCCCGGGACCGGAGCCAGGCCGATGCTTCGGTGATAACCGCCAGGGGGTTGTTGATTTCGTGGGCGATCTCGGCCGCCAAAGTTCCCAGTGAAGCCAAACGATCGGCCGCCACCAGGTGTTCCTTCATTTTTTCCTTGAAGGTGGAGGGCGGAACCGGATCGGTCAGCGACGTTTTCTTTTCGTACGCGTGCTGGAGTTTGGTCACCAGGTGGTTGATGTCGATGGGCTTGGTCAGATAATCGAAAAACCCCAGGTGCATGCCGTCCAGCGAGGCTTCCAGGTCGGCGTGGCCGGTGAGCATGATTACTTCCACGCCCGGATGACGCTTCCGGATTTCCCGTAACGTTTCAATGCCGTTCATGCCCGGCATCCGAACATCCAGAACCACCACGTCAATGGGTTCCCGGGCCAATACCTCCAGCGCCTCGTACCCGCTGAAGGCGGTGCGGACGTGGAGCTGCCGGAGGGAAAGCCGCTGGGCCAGGGAGACGATGAAATCCTTTTCGTCGTCCACCAGCAAGACATTGAAATCCTTCATGGCCTTCCCCGGTCCGCTCATCTTGTCCCGCTCCCGGTTTTTTGCCGCCCGCCCGATCCCTTCCGGCCCGGGAACAACCAGAGCCGGAAGGGGGGCGGGGTTTGGATTAGTGGCTCAGCTTGAACCCGATGCCTTCGAAAAGGAACATCACGCCAAAGCCGTACCAGATGGTGTAGATGACGTAAAAGAGCAGCGAACCGCCGGCCACGCCCAGGTGGTCCTTGATGTTTTGCGGTTCGATCTTGTAGTAGTTATACGCGGTTTCCACGGCCCGGGCCTGCACGTTGTGCAAAACCTTGGCTTCCTCGAATTTCTGCTGATTGGTCAGGTCTTTCATGGCGGCCTTGAAGGCGACGTACCAGGTATAGAGCATCAACCGCTCGTCCTGCTGGTACCGGTCCACCACTTTTTTGCCTTGATTGTAAAACATGGCGTCCGCGTCCACCAAAGAGCTCTGGATGATCTTGCCCAGGTCGCCTTTGACCACCACCTTTTTCTTATCCACGATCTCGGTGGCGGCGCCGGCGGTCTTCATGATCAGGTCCACCCGCTTGGCCTCGCCTTCGTCGGCCATGTTCAGAGTCATCTGGACTTCCTTGCCGTTCCAGGCTTCGGCGTCCTTTTTGACGGCCGGGATGTAATAGGCCGATCCCTTGGAGATGGAGTTATACGAATTATCCAGGAAATTCAATCCATTCCGCCCGCCGAAGATCGGCACGAACATGCCCACCAGCACGACGACGAAGGCGATCATCAGTACCAGACCCAGGATCAGGTGTTTCTTTTGGTTATCGTGTCCGCTCATGGCTTTAGGCCTCCACCCCGCGAAGTTTCTTGGTGTTGAACAGGAAGGTGCCGATCACCCACACTCCAAAGGCGCCGATGACCAGGTAAAAGGCCACGCTGCCGATGGTTTCGATGACGCCCACGGTCCCCTTGGACAGCCCGATCAGGTCCATAGCCTGCAGCTTGCTGGGCAGGGCGAACAACCGGTTCACGAACCCGGCCATGACGCTGAGGGCGAAAAAGCCTCGGATGGTGATGCCCGGCACCACTTTGGTGACCATGGCGCCGATCTGAATGCCCAACAGGGACCCCAGTAGCATGCCCATGGCCAGCGTGTAGAAGATGAAGCCGTAAATGGCGTATTGGGTGATGGAGGCGTACCCGGCGGTGAAGACGATCTGCAGAATGTCCGTGCCCACCGTGGTCAGGGACGATACGCCGAGGACGTAGACGAAGATGGGGAAGGTCAGGAAGCCGCCGCCCACGCCCATGATGGCCGCGGCCAGGCCTACGAAGAAACCGGCCGCCACCAGGAAAATACCCGAAATCCGGCGGCCGCCCGGCACCAGGTTTTCGTCGAAGGAGACCATGGGCGGAATGGCCACGGCCTGGATTTTCTTGGGCAGGGCGCCCATTTCGCTGCCTTCACGACCGCTGTCGTGGGGACCGGCCGCCTTGCCGCTTTTGCGGGCCGACAGATAGTCATACATCCCGTAAAAGCCCAGGAAACCCAGCATCACCACGTACACGAAGGTGATGAAGGCATCGGAAAGGATGGGGTTTTTTTCGTACAGGAACCGGTTTAAAAGCCCGCCCAGTGTGGCCCCGCCCACGGACCCGATCAGAAAAACGACGGCCAGCTTGACGTTCACGTTGCCCATTTTCCGGTGGATCACGCTGCCCATGATCGCCTTGGCGAAAATGTGGAACAGGTCGGTGCCGACCGCCAGAATGCCCTTGACGCCCGCGCTCATCAAGGCCGGAGCGATGATGAAGCCGCCGCCGGCGCCGATGCAGCCGGTAATCAACCCGGCGCCCATGCCAATGGCGATGGAGGCCAGGAAAATCGTTGTGGAATAGAACGCCGGGCTGTACGCCTCCTTGCCGCCGATGTACCCGGGCAGGGCGCCGGCGATGTCGTCGGCGAAGGCCAGGCCCGCCAGCAAGGCCGGCAGAGCCATCAGCGCCAATACGATCAGACGTTTACGGTCGCGAAGAATGCGCGTGGACACTTCGAGGTCCCACTGGGCGTAGGCTCTCGCGCCGGCCATCATGAACTCACCCATTTGTTTGAAAAAACCCATTACCCTCTTCCTCCGTGTGAATCGTGTTCTCCGGCCCCGATGGTTTCATCGGAAACCGGCAAAAATTCTGATCGCGGTTCGCTTTTTCTGGGGACGGCCAAGTGCTTCCGTCGGAGTCGCCGCCGCCGTCCACCCCGCCCGTCCCTTTGGGACGTGGGCGATCGGCCCCCCGAAATAAGCGGCTAGTCCCCCCGCCGGAGCACGATCATATGAGCCTGGGCTTCCAGAATCTTGACCTCGTGCTGGCGCTTCTTACCCGCGGCCGCTTCGATCTTGGCCACCACCAGTTCGATCTCGGCGGGTTTCATCATGAAATCGTACGCCCCTCGCTTCATGCCTTCGATGGCCGATTCCACCGTGGCATGGCCCGTCAGCATGATGACCTCGATGGTGGGATGCCGGGCTTTCATTTGGGCCAGGGCTTCCAGGCCGTCCATACCGGGCATCTTCACGTCCAGAATCACCACGTCGATCTTGCTGGGGCCTTTCTCGTCCATCACCTTCAGCGCGTCGGGCCCGCTGAAGGCCGTTACGACGGAAAATCCGCGGCTCCCCAGCCGTTTGGCGAAGGTCTCGACGAAGGAAACTTCATCATCGACCAACAGAATCGAAGCATCACTCATAGCGCACCCTTCCTCTCCCATGTCTTCCCCGGAGCCGCTTTGAAGGCCCGGACCGAAGCTGGCCGTAAACACCTTGGAGTCCGGCCGGACCCCATCGCGGGAACCTCCTCCCCGGTACGGAACCGGCGGCCGGACGATGTCCGGATCATCATCGAATCGGCCGCGAAGCTCGCTCGGGAAAGAGTGTTTCCCTTCTAAATCCACATGTTCCGGACCATGAGGCCCGGCATGTGAGTTTTGTTGCTTTCCAATAGGCAAAGGCCGTACCAACTTGAAGAAAAAACGGGAGTTCGTGGAAATCGTATAAATAAGTAAAATTAGATAAAATTCAGCCGCCGAAAAGGCATCGCCTTACCCGTCTTCAACGTGCAAGCGCTCACAAGGTGTCACGATCCTTTACAGGGGATGCGAAGAAAGCCTTCAGTCCATGTCCACGGGAAAACGGTCCCGCAGGCCGAACTTATCCATCTTCGATAGAAGGGATGGACGGGATATACCCAGATATTTCGATGCCTTGGACCGGTTCCCGCCGGTCAGGGTCAAGGCTTCGCCGATCACGATCCGGGCTACGTGGTCCGTAATGTGATTGAGCAGGTGATCCACTCCGGCGGCAAGAGCCTGGTGCGTCCACCGCCGGACGCTGGCGTCGGCGAACCCGGGGGCTTCGCCGGCGTTGCGCAGGCCGCCCAAGGCCAGGGAGCCCAGTTCATCGAGCCCGATCGGTCGGCCTCGGCTGAAGATCAGGCATTTTTCCATGGCGTTGGCCAGTTCCCGCACATTGCCCGGCCAGTCGTACCCGGTCAGGTACCGGCGGGCGTCCGGGGTCAGACCGGGATTCCGAACGCTCAGGTTCCTCGCCATGCGGTTCAGGAAATAATCGCAAAGCAGCAGGATGTCGTCGGCCCGTTCGCGCAAGGGGGGCAGGGTCAGGGTGACCACGTTGAGCCGGTAATAAAGGTCTTCGCGGAACTGTTTTTCTTCGATGGCCGCTTCGAGGTCCCGGTTGGTGGCGGCCAGAATACGGACATCCACGGCGATGGGATCGTGGCCGCCGATCCGTTCGATGCGTTTTTCCTGCAACAACCTGAGGATTTTGGCCTGAAGCCCCAGGGGCATGTCGCCCACTTCATCCAGGAACACCGTGCCGCCTTCGGCGTATTCGATCTTGCCGATGCGTCGGCCGGCCGCGCCGGTAAAGGCGCCCTTTTCGTACCCGAATAGTTCGCTTTCCAGAAGATTATCAGGGATGGCGGCGCAGTTGACGACCACGAAGGGCCGGTCCATCCGAGTGGAATGCTGGTACACGGCCCGAGCCACCAGTTCCTTGCCGGTGCCCGATTCGCCCCGGATCAAAACGGTGGCGTCCGTGGGGGCCACCCGGCCGATGGCCTTGAACAGTTCCTGCATGGGCCGGGACCGGCCGAGCAAGGCGTCGGCGCTGACGGCGGCCAGGGGGTCTTCGTCCATGCGGACGGGGGACCGGGTCAACCGGCCCGATTCCAAGGCCTGCTTGACCAATTTCAGCAGTTCACCGGTATGGATGGGTTTTAAAAGATAATCAAACGCACCCAGCTTGGTGGCCTGGATGGCTTCGTCGGTGGACCCGGTTCCGGCCAGAACGATGACCGGCAGCTTGCCGTCGGCTTCTTTCAGCGCCTTCAGTGTCTCCAAACCGCTCATCCGAGGCAGGCTGACGGCCAGGATCACCAAGTCCCAGGGGCCGGAGGCCAGCCGGTCGATGGCATCCTCGCCGGAAGCCAGCCGATTGACCCGGTATCCCTGATCCAGCAACAGGCTTTCAAGATTTTCGGAAGCCGAAGGGTCGGCTTCGACCACCATGATCCGAAGCACGAGCGAACTCCAAGCCGGTAAGCGGCCGAGCCGGAGTATAGCCCCGTTGGCGCCCCCAGAGCAAGCCTGGCAAAAAGCCCCATTCCTCCTTGGCCTGAGGAATGGGGCTCAATAGCCATCAACCGGAAGCCAAAAGCGCCGCCACGGTCTGAACCAATTTTTCGGAACTCATGGGTTTTTGGAGAAAATCCGTAACTCCGGCGGTCCGGGCCAGCCGGCTTTGGCTCTCGTCCGACTCCGTGGTCACCATCAAAATGGGCACGTCGCCGATGAAGGGCAGTTCGCGGGCCAGCCGGGTGAATTCGATGCCGTCCATGACGGGCATGTTCATATCGGAAAGAATCAGATCGAAGCATTCCCCCGCTTTCAGGCGGTTGATCGCTTCCTGGCCGTTCATGGCCGTTTCCACGCCGTACCCGGCTTCGCCCAGAGTGGCCCGGTAAAAAAGGACCATGGCCCGGCTGTCGTCCACGGCCAGAATCCGGCGGGGGGGGCATTCGGCCGGAATTTCAGCCGCATCGAGCCGTTGGGCGTCGCGTACCGGCCGGTCGCCCGGCATCTCCTTCAACGTGTTTTTGAACAGGCCGATCAGTTCCGGGTCCCGGGTGGCGGCCACGGCCCGGATCAGTTCATCCGCCAGGGTTTCATCCGGATACAGGGCCTTGAACAGGTTCAAACCGCCAACGCCGGCCACGGCCCGGATCACTCGGGCCCGACGGCCGGGATCGGCCGCCAGCGCGTCGCCGACTTTTTTCACCACCCCCGGGTTCACCTGCCGATCCAGGGCCCCCACCACGGCCATCAACACGGTTTCATCCGTTTCGGCCAGACCATCGCCCAGAAGCACCAAGCCTTTCATGGACATGATTCCGCCCAAAGCTTCGTACGCCGCGTACCGGACGTTCAGATTCGAAGCGCCCCCCCGATCGAACAAGGCCGCGATCAGGTCCCCGGCTTTCCGAACGCCGATCCGGCTCAGAACGTTCAAAGCCATGATGATTTTTTCCGCGTTGTTCGTTTGGAGCACGGCGGCCAGAAACGGCAAAGCGGCTTCACCGGTCTGAACCAGGGTTTCCTGAATCTGGCGGCGGGCCGTGGGATTCCGATGGTGGATCATTTCCGCCGCGAAAGCCAGGGCGGCATCGCCGCCGATCTGGCCAAGGGCGCCCACGGCCATGAAGGTGGTCAAGCGGCATTCCTGATATTCGTCGTCCGCCTCGGCCTGGCGGATCATGGCCATGAGGGCTTCCGCCGAAGCCGCGTCCTGATACCGCCCCACCATTTCAATGGCCAGAGCGGCGGTGGTTGTGGACGGCGAATCGATGAACCGCCGGAACACCCGGACGAGACCGGGATCCTTAAGCCGTGAAAGCGCGATGAGGATTTCGTGGGTTAACCCGGTATTCACCGGGTCGTCCAATGCCTGGATCAAAACCGGCAGGGCCGAAGCAAACCCCTTTTCGCCGGCCATTAAAATGCTCAAGCGCCGGACAAGCGGCCCCGGATGAGTGATACCGGCCACCACATGAGGTTCGGACGACGCCAAAACGGTCCGAAGCGCGTTGGTAACCATATAATCCACGGCCACGTCCCGGAGCGGTTTTTCCACAAGTTCGAACAAGCCGGGAATGGCTTCGGCGTCCTTTCGGAGCTGAATCTCCTCCAAAAGGCCAACCTGGTCGAGCATATCCATTTTTCTAAAATTTTCAGGAAGCTGCATCCTTGTGTCTCCCTATCGTCCACGGTCAAAGGGCAGACCGGCGGCCCGGACCCCGCCCAAATGGCGGCAACGGTGTCGAAATATTTTCATTTTATACGGATCCGCTTATTTGGCAATGGTTTTGAAGCACCTGGGGTACGCCTTCATTTTTGGGTGGCATTTGGGGAATAGGTGCGCCATTTGGAATATATCTGGCGTTTCCCACAGGCTTTCAGCACTCAGCTATCAACCGTCAACTCATGAGGAAGGAATGCGGATTTTTCGACGTTCCAATAAAAACGCATTGGTTCCGCCCAAGCTGATCGCTGATGGCTGACAGCTGAAGGTCGGGTGGTTGAAGCCCGCCGGAGCCTCGAACGGCGTCCAAACTCCAGCGACGCTGCCAGGGGTCGG
>JAGVGV010000330.1 GCA_020056895.1 Deltaproteobacteria bacterium | reverse complement strand
TGGGGCGTTTCCGGATGAAGCCGAAGGTCGCAAAAAAGGTCGGCCTGCCGGGGGTTAAAGATTTTCTTCAGGATGCGGATTTCCATCCCGCTCTCGGTGGCGGGAAAGCCGTTGGGCAGGGTGTCCAAAACCTTGGCCAGGCGGGTAAAAACCTCGTCGCTCATGGAGCCTCCTTCGTGGCGGCATTAAACCCAAATATTACGGTTGCCTTCAACCGCGGCGTCGAACCCAACCGTACAATTCGGGTTACTTGGGAAATGACGGCGAGTGTACGCCGATTGGGGAGGATGTCAAGCGCCGTTGGATGAGGACCCTTAATGCCTTGGACGGAACGGTAATGGGTCTCAGGCGCCCTTGTTCCGGCCTCGCCTGAGCTTGACATACCGGAACCCGGAATGAAGGACCGTGGACGCCAGCACCAGGCCGTCGTCCACGATGCCAGGGCCCACCAGCACGTCCGGAATCACGTCCACCGGCCAAAGCCAATAGACCACGCCCAGGCCCACGTACAGGATGGAACGGATAAACGCGGCCCGGGCGGTCCGGTATTCGGCGTCGCCGGGGGGAGCGGGAGGTTTCGTTTCGGAGGTCATTTTTGCCGAAGGTATCCTTCATCCTTAGGCAGATTGGGGCTCCGGGCCGCCTTACCGGCCAGTTGGTCCGCCTCTTCGTTTTCCTTGTGCCCGGCATGGCCTTTGACCCATTCCCAACGGACTTCGTGCCGCCCCAATTGCCGGTCCAGTTCCATCCACAGGTCCCGGTTTTTCACCGGCGTTTTAGCGGCGGTCACCCAGCCGTTCCGCTTCCACCCCTTCATCCATTGAGTAATGCCGTTTTTGAGGTATTGGGAATCGGTGGTCATTACCACCTGGCATGAAAACTTCAATGTTTTGAGGGCCTCGATGGCGGCGGTCATCTCCATCCGGTTGTTGGTGGTTTGCCGGAAGCCGCCGGAAAGCGTTATCCGCTTTTTGGGGTGAACCAGCACCGCCCCCCAACCGCCGGGGCTGGGGTTTCCCAGGCACGCGCCGTCGGTAAAAATGGTTACAAGGGGCGGGGTTTTTTCCTGGGGTTCGTTCCCCTGGTCCCCGCCTTCATGAATATCTGGCATATGCGTCCCCTTATCCGGGAAAATTGGAGGCGACCGGAGCGCCCGTCTGGAACAGATAGCGCCTCATCCCGATGTTGAGCAACAACCCCACGGACATGAAAATGGTCACCAGGCTGGTCCCGCCATAGCTGATGAACGGCAAGGGCAGGCCGACCACGGGCATCAGTCCGGTCACCATGCCCACGTTGATGAAAAACTGCCAAAAAATCAAGCCGATCAGCCCCATGCCCAACAACTGGCCGAACCGGTCCTTGGACCGCCCCAGAATCCGGAGGGCGAAATAGAAAAACAGAAAAAACAGCACCAACAGGGCCGCCGACCCGATGAATCCCCACTCTTCGGCGAAAACCGAAAAGGCGAAATCGGTATGCTGTTCGGGCAGAAACCTGAGCTGACTTTGAGTTCCTTTCAAAAACCCCTTGCCCCAGAACTGCCCCGACCCCACGGCGATTTTGGATTGGATGATGTGGTACCCCGAACCCAAGGGGTCCCGTTCCGGATCGAGAAAGGTGAGAATCCGGCGGCGCTGGTAATCGTGGAGGACCGCCCAGCCAAACGGCAAAACGAACACGCCAACCCCGACCAACCCCCAAAAAACCGGCCGACGGATCCGCAAGTAAAGGAACACCGTGCCGCAGGCCATGCTCAGGTGGAGCGCCGTTCCCAAATCGGGCTGATCCACGATCAACAGAAAAGGCACCAGAACCAACAGGCCCGGTCCCCATAGTTCCTTCAGCCCCATGCCGGTGGGATAGCGGCGGCGGGAACAATAGTGCGCCAGGGCGGTTATTACGGCCAGTTTGGAAAGCTCGGAAGGCTGAAACCGGGTGAACCCCAGATCGATCCATCGCTGGGCGCCCGAAGCCGTAGCCCCCATGACCAACACCAGGACCAACATCACCACCGCCACGCCGTAAAACAGCCAGGCGGCCCGGTCCAGCCACCGGTAGTCCACGGCCGCGGTCACCAAAAGGACGCCCAATCCCAGGCCGGCCCAGTAAAGCTGCCGAATCCACACCGGGGAGCCGCCCTGGGTGGAGGACGACGAGGCGCTGTACAGGTTCAAGATGCCCAGACCGGCCAGAAGGAGCACCAGGCCGAGCAATACCCATTCGAAATTTTCCAATAACCGGCGGTCGAACTGGAGCATGCCTAATCCTCCTCGTCCTGAACCGGGTTGGGCTTGGGCAGGGGGGAGGGCCGAATGTTGTCGATGGTGGGATCGAAAAACGCCCGGATAACTTCGCGGGCGATGGGCGCGGCGGCCGATCCGCCGTGGCCGCCATGTTCGATAACCACCGCCACCGCGATTTTGGGGTCTTTGACCGGGGCGAAGGCCACGAACCAGGCGTGATCCTTGTATTGCCACCAGTTCGGATGCAGCCGGATCCGGTCGCGTCCCAAACCCACCACCTGAGCGGTTCCGGTTTTACCGGCCACCAGCACGCTGTCCAGCCGGGCCACGGGCGCCGTTCCTCCGGGTTCGTTGATCACCGCGGACAGGCCCTGGCGGATCGCATCCACGGTTTCCGGCTTCAAGTTCAAATTCCGGACGACTTCCGGCCCATATTCCCGCACCACCCGGCCCTCCGAATCCGTGATCCGGCGGACCAGGTGGGATTGGTACAACGTTCCGCCGTTCGCCGCCACCGCCGTCACCTGGGCCATTTGCAACGGCGTGGTCTGGATGTATCCCTGGCCAATGGCCACCGAAAGGGTTTCACCGGCCCGCCAGGGAGATTTGAACACCCGCTGCTTCCAGGCTTTGGTGGGGAAAAGCCCTTCCCGTTCGTTCGGCAGACCCAAGCCGGCCTTTTGCCCCAGACCAAAAGCCCGGGCATAATCCGACAATCGGTCCACACCCACTCTCAGGCCCATTTCATAAAAATAGATGTCGCACGATTCCTTGATGGCCCGGTGCATGTTCACCCCACCGTGGCCATAGGCGTTCCAGCAGTGGAACACCCGATTGCCGAACTCGAACCCGCCCGAACAGGTCACCAGATCCCGAAGCCCCACCACCCCCTCCTCCAAGGCGGCGGTGGCGGTGACGATCTTGAAGGTGGACCCCGGCGGGTACCGGCCGGTAACGGCCCGGTTTTCCATCGGATGCAAGGGGTCCTTTTGCAGGTCCTTCCACCGCTGGTCGGAAATGCCGTTGATGAATTCCATTTGGCTGAAGGTGGGCATGGAGGCCAATGCCAGCACTTCGCCGTTGCTGGGGTCCAGAACCACCACGGCGCCGGCCTGAGCCCCCAAAGCCTGCTGGCAAAGACGTTGAAGCCGGGCATCCAGCGTCAGCTCCAGGTTGTAGCCGTGCTCGGGCGGACTTTCCCCCAACACTTTGAGCAGCCGGCCGGCGGCATCCACTTCCACCAGCCGCCGCCCCCGCTTCCCGTGAAGCTCGGCTTCCCACCCCCGCTCCACCCCGGTCTGGCCCGCCAGGTCCCCCATCCGGTGTTCGCGGTATTCGTCCTGCTTCAATTGCTTTTCGTTGACCTGGCCCAAATACCCGATGATGTGCGAAGCCAATCCATCGTGCAGATACTGACGGCGGGGTTCCACGTCCAGAACGATGCCGGGGAGTTCGTACCGGTGGGTTTCCAGAGTGACCAGTTCGGCTCGGGACAGCCCCGCGAGCAGATGCACCGGCTGGTTCCGGAATTGCGGCCGGGCGGTTTCGAGAGCCTTGAGGATATCGTTGTAGGGCCGGTTCAGGTAAAACGCCAGTTGACCGGCCAGTTGCTTGGGGTCCGGAACGTCCGCGGGCACCACCAGAAGTTCGTACGTGGGGATGTTGTTGGCCAACACCACGCCGTTGCGGTCGGTGATCTGGCCCCGCACGGGCGTCATATCCTGAACCCGGGTGCGGTTGCTTTCCGAAAGGGTCCGGAGTTCATCTCCCTGGACCACCTGGAGGTACCACATCCGCAGAATCAGCAGGGAAACAAGGACCACCAACGCCGACGCCAGATATACATGGCGCCCGCGGAGATCATCTTCCTCTTCGGAAAAAGGATTGGGCCGGCCGATCACGCTTCCGGCTCCTGGGTGGGACTTTCCTTGAGCGGCCAGATGCCGATCAGCCAAAACAGGACCGGCGCCGCCAGGGCGCTGAGGCCAATGGACGAAAAAAAAGCCGGGCCCGGGCTGGACCATCCGGAAAAGACCAGCGGCAGGTGGCGCCCCATGGGGAAAAGCGCCGCCCAGGCCGCCAAGTTCGCGGCCAGAACGGCCAAACCGGCCATGGCCGCCAGATGCCAGGGCCGGGCCGGATCCAACCGTTGCCGAACCAGATGAACGACCACCCAAAGGGCCAGGTACAAAACGGAATGAAAGCCCAGGGGCGTTCCGCCCCCCGCGTCCCGGACCAACCCCAGAAAATAGGCCAAGCCGGTGCCGGACCATTGGGGGGCTCGGAATCCCAGGTACACCATCATCAGGGCGCCCAGGTCCGGGCCATGGCCCTGGGGCCACAGCCGGGCCACGGAGGTGGTTTGGAGCGAAACCAGAATCACCCCAGTGATGCCCCAATAGACCACATGACGCCAATTGGCGGCCTGGCTGGTCACGTCAACCCGCATCGCCGCCGCTCCCCTCCGGGTTCACCCGTTGGCTCACGAAGGGATGGGGTTTGGTCAGAATCACCAAAACCTCTTCCAAATGTTCGAAACGGGCCATGGGCATGACGTCGATCACCAAGTGAAGATCGTGCCCCGGCTTCTCCACGCGGCTGATCGTACCCAGGGGAAGCCCCTTGGGAAAAACTCCGTCGCCGCCGGAGGTGACCACCACGTCGCCCGAGGCCACGTCGTCCGTTTTTTCCACGTATTTCAGGGAAAGCGTGTCGTTCGACCGGCCCGACAACACTCCTTCCAGGCGGTTTTTCTGGATCATGGCCGGGATGGAACTGGAATAATCGGTCAGCAGCAGAACCTTGGCGTAGGACGAGGATACTTCGACCACGCGGCCCACCACGCCCCGTTCGCTCACCACGGGCATGCCCACGGCCAAGCCGTCGGACGTCCCCCGATCGATGACCAGGGATTGGTACCAGGGCGCGGGGTTCCGGCTGATTACCTGAGCCCCAAGATAGGGAAAAGGCCGATCGGTGGCGAAATGGAGCAACCGAAGCAGCCTGAGGTTGGCCTGCCGTTGTTCCTGAAGCCCCACGATCCGGCCCCGCAAAACATCGACCTCTTTCTGAAGCCTCCGGTTTTCTTCCTTGAGGTCCACC
>JAGVGV010000250.1 GCA_020056895.1 Deltaproteobacteria bacterium | reverse complement strand
GGGCTCCTGGTATCCTTTCGGCCAGAATATTGGAGTTTACAGGCGGAATAAGAAGGTCCTGGTCGCCGGTCAATATCAGCGTCCGTGCCTGGATAAGCGGCAGTTCCCCCCAGGTGTCAAAACCCTGAATGGCTTTATACTGATAGAGCAACATGACGGAATCGTTTGGATGACGGAGAGATATTCCCCCATACTCCCGAACCAACTCGGGCCGGCGCTTCAGCGTTTCTTCCGTAAAAAGCATTTCCGTAGCCCGAACGGCGGATTCCATGGAGCCGGTCATGACGTAATCGGCGAAAACCTTGTTTACTTCCTCACTGGCGGAAACGGAGTGTTTTCCACCGCAGTGAGTGCATGCCAGCACCAACCCCGCCACCCGTTCAGGAAAATCCAGGGCCAGGCGCTGGGCGATCATCCCGCCCATGGAAACACCCAAGATATGGGCTTTTTTCAGGCCTAATGAATCCATAAGCCCGGCCACGTCCCGGACCAACGTGGTCATGGAATAGGCGGCATCCGGTTTGTCCGACCTACCTATTCCGCGATTATCGAAAACAACGGTTTTGTAATGTTTTGAAAAATCAGAGAGCTGGCGATCCCAATGATCGGCGTTGCTGCCGAATCCACGGATTAACACAAATGGAAAACCACTCCCCTTCACATCATAATAAAGATTCATGTCCCCCACGGCGGCATACGGCATGTTCAACCTCCAGGTTTTTCTGGAATTTTGAGGCAATCACCGCGTTTTCCATGTTTCAAGCCTTCTGACCGTATCTTATACCCGCTCGACGGGCGTATCGATGAGCCGAAGAAGTCGCGTAACAGCCTACGGAGACGATTCCTACCCAATTGTCCTGAAAATTTAGTGTGTTCCCATCTTCCACCAACACTAATCCATCGTTGGTCAATGGGTCAAGCCAAAACCTTCCCGCCCACACGGATAGAAATTTAAGTCTTCTCAAAAAAACAACCACCGGCGATGGCGGCCCGCGGCGGCCCGCCCATTGGACGCACCCAAAGCCCAAAAATAATCCGATCCGCCGGTTCGGTCCGCGAAACGGAGCTCGGGCATTACCGGGTCCGCTCCGCGGAAATAACCCTGGCGTTTGGGATCAAAACCGGTACAATGGGACCCGCAATCAACCAGAACCGCTACGAATATGGAGGCGTCCCTCGATGCCCCAGGAGACGCAGGCATTCCATCTGCTTCAGGCGCTCGGCGCCTTCAGCCATCGGACCGTGGTGGTTTCGCCCGAGCTGATGGTATTGGCCGCCCCCGCGCCGGCCGTACCCGAAGGCGCCCCCGACCCGGTCGGGAAATCATGCCACCAGGTTTTTTTCGGCCGGGAGGCGCCGTGCGAAGACTGCGGCGTGCTGGAGGTCCTTAGGACCGGCCGGCCCACCCTCCGGCACGTGCTTATCCGCGAGAACGACCAGCAGAAGGCGTACCACCGCCATGTGCTGCCCATCCGGGAGCAGGGCCGGATCACCGCCGTGGCCGTCCTGGACCTGGATCCGGATTATTTCGGCGGTTTGGACAAGGATGTGGTCGGGGCGCATGGTTTTTTGAAAAACCTGATCCAAAGCTCGGTGGATGGCATCATTGCTTCGGACATGAAGGGCCGGATTTTGATTTTCAACGAAGCCGCCAGCCGGATGACGGGGTATACCGAGGACGAAGCCACTGCGCGGATCGACATCCGGGATATCTACCCGGGGGATGGCGCCCGGGAGGTGATGCGTCACCTTCGCGGTGAACACCACGGTGGAAAAGGCAAGCTCAAGTCCTTCCGCACCGAACTCCAACGGAAAAACGGCACCACCTTCCCCATCGAACTGTCCGCGTCCGTGGTGTACGAATGCGGCGTGGAAACGGCCACCGTTGGATTCTTCTATGATTTACGGGAAAAGCTGCGGATGGAGCGGGAGTTGGCCGAAGCCCAATTGCAGCTTCTTCAGGCCGAAAAAATGAGCAGCCTGGGCCGGCTTTCCGCCGGAGTGGCTCACCAGATCAACAATCCCCTGGGCAGCATCGTTCTGTACGCTCACATTTTGCTGGAGGAATATGGGCTTGGACCCGAGGCTCAGGCGGATGTGCGGAGAATCGTGGACGACGCCCAGCGGTGCCAGACCATTGTTCAGGAACTCCTGGATTTCGCCCGTCAGTCCCGGTTGGATATCCGGCCGCAGGATATCAACCGGGCCCTGGCTCGGACCATATTCCTGCTGGAAGGCCAACCCCTGTTCCGGGACCTCAGGATCGTTCAGGAATTCGATCCGGACCTGCCCCTGGTTCCGGCCGACCTGCAACAGCTCAATCACGTGTTTTTGAACCTGGTTTTGAACGCGGCCGACGCCATGGAGGGCCGGGGGACGTTGACCCTGAAAACCCGGGTCAGCGGCAACGGCCGATATGTCCAAGTGGAAGTGGCGGACACGGGTCCGGGCATCCCGGGCGCGATTCTACCCCGGATTTTCGATCCGTTTTTCACCACCAAGGAAGAAGGC
>JAGVGV010000287.1 GCA_020056895.1 Deltaproteobacteria bacterium | reverse complement strand
TACCTGAAGGAAACCGGCGTGCTGCCGGAAGGCCTGCAGCGCCCCCTGGCGTCCCAAGGTCCCTTGGCCAAATCTTAACAACGGCCCAATGAAAACCTTGAGCGCGGCGGGCATAAGGAACCTGGCGGCCGGATGAAGCGGCCGATCCGAGGATGAGGCGAATATGAGCGTCGAGGAACATTCCCTTTCCCGGGCATCCGTTCCCGGAGAATCGTCAAACGGCGATCTGGCCCAAGCCAGGGACTACGGTCCGGAAGACCTGGGCCTCTTTCACCGGTTGATCGATACTCAGCTGACCGAGGAGGAAGTCCAACGGGTCCGAACGCCCGGCTTGGTGCTCCCACGACAGCGGGAGGTCCTGGCCATTCACTGGCATCCCGAATGGATTTCCCTGCCATTGGCCCGGGAACGGGTGGCGGCCACCTTTCCCCAGGCCGGCGAAATGCTGCTCATTCCCACTCAGCACAACCAGCTTTTGACCATGGGCGAATACGCCGGGGCGGAAGTGGACTGCTTTGCTTCGGGGTTCAACCGCAAGGTGCAGCTTCTGCTTCATTTTCGGGCGGACCGGATCGCCGGAGCCCATTCCCTGAAGGCTATGCTGGAACATACCTTTCTGTACCGGTCCAGCCAATTGTGGGAATTCATTCATTCGCTCACCCAGCCGGCCTTCGAGGACCGGCTGAAGGAAGCCGCGGCCGAAACCGGGGCCAACGATGAGGTGGTGGGGCTGGCCCGGTTTTACACCGCCCGGCTGGGAAAAATGCTGACGGACCAGGAAGCCCGGGTGCCGCAGGAAATGGTCAAGAACAAGCTGCTTTCCGATTACATCGAAGCCCAGAGGGGCCGGAAGCCGGCGCCGCTTCTGAACCGGGTGCTGCTTCTGATCCGGGCCGTCAAACAGATCGTAAAGCGGAAATTTTCCAACGACCATTTTTACCGGGTCCGCGAAGTCATCGAGGAAACCCGGAGCCTGGACGGCGGGGTGGTCATCCCCCATCCCGAACAGTTCTGGCCCATTCTTTTGGCGGATTACGATGTGGACGGATGGGAGGTCTGGAACCCCCAATCCCGGGAATACACGGATTTTCTCATCATGGCCCTGGGCCGTCAGAATCAGCTCCGCCGACCCAACCGGCGGTCCCTGTTGGTTTTCATGGGCGACGACACCCACCTTTCGGTCAAGCTGAAAGACCCCCATACGGTCGAACCAGCCAAGCGGGACCGCGAAGTGGGCTGGCAGCCGGCCTGGGAGGATGTGGCCATCCGGAAGGCCCTTAGCTTTTCAGGCATGACCCGGGCCCGGTTCATCGCCCAATACAAAGAACGTTTGGGGTAGGGGACCGTTTTTTTCGCGGCCCCGGCCTGGTGAAGGAGCCAATATATGTCATCCGGCGCGGATCGGTTCAAGCACGAATCACTGCAGGACACGGAAACCATTGTCCAATACCTTAACGCGCTCAAGGAAGGGCTTCAGGGCGGAACCCTGGCGCTCACCTCGGACGACCACCGCTTGCTGCTCAAGCCCCAGGGCCTCATCAACCTGGACGTGGAGGCCAAGCGCAAAGGTGATGAAGTGAAGCTGGTTATCAAATTACGCTGGAACGAGGAATCCCGGTCCGCCGGCGGCCGGAGTTCCGCCCTGAAAATTCAACCCGTGAGCTGATCCGGAAAGGGAACCGGTCCGGAAACGGACCCGATGCGGTTCCTTTTCGCCTCCGCCGCGCCGACCGTTCTTGAAACAGGGTTCGGACCATGCTCTCTCCCGTTACCGAAAACCTGAAGTTCATGATCCACGAGGTCAGGGCTCAGGTGGAACAAACCCTCGAATATTTTAATCAACCCAGCCGCGCTCTGGTGGACCGCATCCGGGCTCGGGACGATTACGTGGACACCATGAAATCCCTGATCCTGGACAAAACCTTCCGGTTGCTCCAGGGGTCCGGGTTGACCAAAAAAGAGGTTCAGCTTCTTCGGTCCACCAACACCGTGGCCACCAATCTGGAACGGATCGCCGATTTTTCGGTGAACATGCTCCGCCAGACTCAGCACCTGGGCGACCTTCGGTTCCTGTCCCGGTACGATTACCACCCCTTTTTCCACGAAGTGCTTGGGGCTTTGGGCCGGGTGGAACGCTTTCTGGACCAAAAAGACCTGGGGCGGGCCTTCCGGATCTGCCAAAGCGAATTCCTGCTGGACGAATTATACGGCGCCGCCTTTGGCCGGATTCTTTCCGAACTGAGGGCTGGCGGCCCGCCGGGGGACCTGATCACCCTGTTGATGATTTTTCATTACCTTGAACGCATGGGGGATTCGCTCCTGAATATCGGCGAAGCCTACATTTTTTCGGTGGTCGGGGAACGGCTGAAGATTCAGCAATACCAGGCCCTCACCGAATCCCTGAGCGCTTCCGGCCTGAAAACCCCCATCAGTGACGTGGAGTTCGAAGCCATCTGGGGCGGCCGTTCGGGCTGCCGGATTTCGGTGGTGAACGACACCAGCGAAACCGACCCCAGCCGGCCGGTCCTTTTCAAACATGGCGGTCTGGCCAAGATTACCAGTGAAAAGGAAAACATCGAAACCTGGGAAAAACTGGCGCCCGGGCTGCCGCCTCAGGTCCGGGGCTTCGTGCCCGGTCAGGATCAGACCGGATCCCTTCTCCTGGAATACCTGCCCGGCTGCACGTTTCAGGATTTGGTGGTCACCAAGGGCGAAGCGCGGATGAAGGACGCGCTGTACATGATCGAAGAAACCATCGGCCAGGTTTGGAGCGAAACGCTGAAGCCCGAACCCGTGCGGGCCGGTTTTTTGGATCAGATGCGGACCAGGGTTGAAGGGGTTTTAAGGCTTCACCCGGATTTCGAACGATCCCCGGCGGCAATCGGCGCTTTTTCCATCCCTTCCCTGGCCGGGCTGCTGGACGCCCTGGAACCCGTGGACCAGGCCCTGTACGCCCCCTTTTCGGTATTGATCCATGGGGATTTCAACGTCAACAACATCCTGTACAATCCCGTGACCGAACGGCTCCATTTCATCGATCTGCACCGTAGCCGCCAGACCGACTATATCCAGGACGTGTCCGTTTTCCTGGTCTCCATTTTCCGCCTGCCCGTGTTCAAAACCGAACTGCGGCGCCGGATGAACCAGGCCATCATGGACT
>JAGVGV010000306.1 GCA_020056895.1 Deltaproteobacteria bacterium | reverse complement strand
TCCCTTGGGCTTGAGCGTATTCCACGAACGCATCGGCATCGATGAAACCGGTGTCGGTTTTTTCCGCCGCTTCCTTGAACATGGTGTATCCGTCGCCGCCCGAAGCCAGGAAGCTGTTCGTGACCACCCGGTAACGGCCGTCATCCTTAAGGGGCGTCCATCCACCGGAACCTTCTTTTACGTCCAGGGACATCAGTTCCCACCCATCCCCTTTTTTCCGGGCCGCGGCCCGGCAGCCGGCCAGGTAGGGGAAGGAACCTTCCTTCCGGGTCAGGCCGTGGTTGACCGCCGCTCGGATCTGGTCGCCGGTCAAGGTCAGAACGACCAGGGTGTTGTTGAAGGGCAGCATTTCAATGACTTCGGCCACGGTCAGATCGCCTTGGCCCAGGTCGGTCCGGACTCCGCCCCCATTCTGGACGGCCAGAACCACGGAGGCGGCGGCGTCCTTTTCCACGGTTCGGAGTTTCCAGAACATGCTGTCGGCCGCCAGGGGAGCGGTTTCGCTGCCCTGAGCCAGAACTCGGCCGGAGGCTGGATGCGTTCCGGGCTGCCGGATATGGAACAGGTCCTTTTCCACCCGAGCCACCACCTGGTTCCGGAGCTTGTCCACGCCGGGCCGGTACTGGGCCAGCTTTTCCAGAATAGCCGGGGATTCCCCGACGATCTGAACCGACCCCGCCCCTTTGAGCGCGGCGAGGATGTTCTCCCGTTCGGCGGCGGAAACATCCACTTTCCTGCCGTCGGCCCCCTTTTTCTGGAACCGGTCCCCGGCCAGGATCACGGCCGCGCCGTCCGCCTTTGTGGCCCGGCCGGCGGCGTCGAATTCCAGGTCCAGCCGGCCCATGGTCTTGCCCCATTCCCAGGCGGTGACCACGTACACCGGCGGCTGATCCCCGTTTTTAACCACCACCGGGTACGGCGCCTCCGTCTTAATCCCCAGGCCGCTCAAATCCCCGGTCAAAGTATGGGAATGCCCGCCCACGATCACGTCCAGACCGGGAACATCTCTGGCCAGTTCCATGTCCCGCAGGAGCCCCAGATGGGTCAGGGCGATGATGATGTCCACGCCCTGGCCGGTCAAATCGGCCACCGCCTTTTTCGCCACATCCGTTGGGTCGCCGAAGTCCAAGGGCCGGCCCGGGCTGGATATCTGAGGTATTTCAGGCGGCGCCAGGCCAATGACACCCACTTTGCGACCGTTTATCTCCCGGATCAACCAGGGCCGGAACATCGTCTTTTGTTCCGGGTTCAATTGGCTGGGGTTCAGGTTGGCCAGCAGGAACGGAAATCGGGCCGATTGGGTCATGTTCAGCAGGAACGGCAGCCCCCGGTCGAATTCATGGTTGCCCACCACCATGGCGTCCAGGCCCATCTGGTTTAAAAGGTCCATGTCCGCCGCGCCCAGGAACTGATTGTAATACAGGGTGCCCTGAACCGCGTCGCCGGCGTGGAGGAAAAGCGACTGAGGCTGTTCCTTCCGCCAGGCCTGGACCGCCTGATCCAGCCGGGCGTACCCACCCACGGTCACATAGATGGGTTGGCCCGCGAGATCCACCTTCAATTCCATGGGTTCCAGATGGGAATGCGTGTCGTTGACGTGGATGATCCGCAGGGAGAAAGCCGGGGCGGCGTCCGGAAAGGCGACTGGGGCCAGGATCAGCGCGAGCAGAAACAATAGCGTATAGGGGATGGCTTTGGTCTTCATGACGGTCCTTTGGCGTTCGGGCTCCAAGTCGGGCCCCGGTGACGGCGGACGGGAGCCGCCTTCCGTCGTCCAGGGCGGGTTCCATGTTCAAGCCCATCATGTACCGGTCAAAGGGATTCGGCAACCGAAATGGTCCGGTCCCCCAGCATTTCCACATAGCAACCGTATTCGTTGTCGTACCAGCCATAGATTACGGCCTGAGTCACGGGAACCCGGACCAGGGGTTCGCCGCCAAGTTGTTCGATCACTTGGGGGTGACCGGCCAACAGGGCGGACAGGTCGATGCTGACCTGGGCGGTGCGGGTATGGGTTTCGTGGCCCTCGATGATGACGGCGGCTTTGGGAGACCCCACGATGTCGCTGGAAACATTCTGGTTTTCGCTGTACACCAGGTACCCGCGGCCGTCGTTTTCCGATGCCGTCCGGTACAGGCCATTGATCACGTCCCGGCGGATGGATTCGCCCGACGGATCGTCCTGGAGATTCACCACCAGAATCACCAGGGACCCGGTGGAGGTGGGGATGCGGACGGATTCGGCCATGAACCCGATCTGCTTCATTTCCGGCAGCACCAGGGCCAGAGTGTTGGCCGCGCCGGTACTGGTGAGGATAATGTTGTCCAGGATGCTCCGGGTTTTCCTCAGGTCCGTGGCCCCGGCTTTTGGCACTCGGTCCAAAACGGCCTGGGACCCCGTGGCCGCGTGGATGGTGGCCATGGAGGCGGTCAAGAGCCGGCGGGGGCCGAAATGGTCCAAAAGGGGTTTGACCATATGGGCCAGGCAGGTGGTGGTGCAGGACGCGCCCGAAATCACCCGATGAATCCGGGGATCATAATCCCGGTGGTTCACGCCCATGACCGTGGTTACGGCATATTCGGGCATGGACT
>JAGVGV010000394.1 GCA_020056895.1 Deltaproteobacteria bacterium | reverse complement strand
GCGGATCGGCTCCCCGGCCATCCCCGGAAGGGAGCACAGGGCCGCGACCCCGAAAAGGAACAGAAAAAGCCATGTTTGCCCGGTCATACTTTTCGCTGCCACCGAAAAACCGTCCGCGGACTATTTGCGTCCGATTGTACCAGAAACCGGAGTTGAATACCAAAAACGGACGGACCTCATCAGGGTAAACCCGATGTTTTTTCGGTAAAAGGCCTAGTTCATGTCTTACACAAAACATCAGTACGCTTGGCCGGCAAGCCGCCCAGCCCCAATTTACTCGGACATTCAAGGCGTGACTTGCCACAAGGGTGTTGCCTTTGACGACAATACTGGACACAATGACGGCTCAGCCTAATGAACCATGAGGATACGAACATGAGCGAACTGCTGCTGACGGGAGGCCGGATTTTTACCGGCGATCCGGCCCGTCCTTTCGCCGCCGCCCTTCTGATCCGGGATGGACGGGTTCTGGCGGCGGGGGACGAAGCCGAAGCCAAGGCCGCGTTTTCGGGCCGGGGCCGGGTGGAATCGTTCCCGGGCGGGATGATCCTGCCCGGTTTGGTGGATGGCCATACGCATTTCCTCTATTTCGGACTGGGGTTGAACCGGCTGAACCTGACCGGCCTGGATTCCCTGGCCGCCTGCCGCCAAGCCATCCGCCGGGCGGCCATGGAAAGCGGTCCGGACGAATGGATCGTGGGGTTCGGCTGGAACCACCACGCCTGGGCCGAAGGCCGCGAACCCACGCGAAGCGACCTGGACGACGTGACCGCGAACCGGCCCGCCCTTTTGTTCCGGTCCTGCCTTCATACCGCCTGGGTCAATTCGTCGGCCTTGGAGCGGGCCGGCATTTCGGCTCAAACCCCGGACCCGGAAGGCGGCCGGATCGACCGGGACTCCGCCGGCCTGCCCACCGGCCTGATCCGGGAGCGGATCGACCTGGTTTTGGCGGCCCTGCCCGAACCGAGGCCGGACCAGTTGAAAGCGGCGGCCCTGGCGGCCCAGGACGCTGCGTTGAGGTCCGGACTGACCGGCGTTCATTCCATGGAAAGCCTGAAAGAATGGGATGTTTGGGACGGGATGGATCGGGATGGCCGGCTGAAGGTCCGCGTCCACCATACCCTCCCCCCGGAGGAGCTGGAAACCGCCAGGACCCGGGGCATGAAGCCCGGGAAAGGAGACCGGCTCTGGTGGGCCGGGATCAAGCTTTTCGCCGATGGCTCCCTGGGATCGGGCACGGCCTGGCTCCATGAACCATACACGGACGATCCCCAAGCCTTGGGTCTGGAGTTTTGTCCGCGAGCCGATATGGTCCGGCATCTCCGGAAAGCGTACGACGCGGGGTGCGACGCGGCCATTCACGCCATCGGCGACCGGGCGATGTCGGCCGTACTGGACGCGGTGGCCGAAGCGAGAACCGGCATGGGCAAGAATTTTCGGGACCGGATCGAACATGTCCAGTTGTTCCGTCCCGAGCATCCCGCCCGGATGCGGGCCCTTGGGATGATCGCCTCGGTCCAGCCGGTTCATGTGACCACGGATTGGTCCATCGCCGACCGCCGGTGGGGGCCGGACCGGTGCGCCCGAGCCTACGCGTACCGAACCTTGGCCCAAGCCGGAATTCCCCTGGTGTTTGGTTCGGATGCGCCCGTTGAAGGCATCGAACCCCTTCGGGGACTCCGAGCGGCGGTTTTGCGCCAGGACGACCAGGGCCGTCCGGCCGGCGGTTGGGAACCCCAGGAACGGCTGGGCCTGGCGGCGGCGATCCGGGCCTTTACTCAAGGCCCGGCCTACGCCTCCCGCCGCGAAACGGACTTGGGGACTCTGGCGCCGGGGAAAAAGGCCGACCTGGTGGTTCTGGACCGGGACCTTTTTTCGCTGCCGGCGGACGTATGGCCCGAGGTGAACGTTCGGATGACGGTGGTGGACGGCGAGGTGGTTTGGGAGGGTTAAAAAGCCGCCGCCCGGGGAGTGGCCCGGGCGGCGGAGGGGAGGTGAGAATCGGTCGGAGCGTTGTTCGTTTTGGGTTAGAAGGCGGATCCCACCGGTTTTTCACCATTGTAAAGACGAGTCATGTCGTCCTGGCTCAGAACGGTGTAGGGGCCGAAGGGTTTGGAACCGCGAACGGACGTGGCCTTGCCGTAGTTCTGAGCCATTTCATCGGCCGTGGTGGCGGCCCAAGGATCCTGAGCCGAACCATGAGCCACGGACCGGCCCTGGGAATACTTGGCCGCGTTTTCGGCCGGAGTGGTGGGGGTGTTCAGGATGTCGAAGTCCGCGGCCAGAGCCATCGGAGCGGAAAAAGCGACCAGGGCGAGCAGAGCCATCAGGCTGACGATCTTTTTCATGGTGATTCTCCTTTGTTCGTGGGGGCCGTAGCCCCGTCAGGGTTTCGTGTTCGTTGCCCTTGGATAGAGCAACCGGCGTGCCAAGTCTTTCATTGTTTTAATATTCAAGCAATAACAGCATGTTGTTAAGTGTTTCAAGATATCCTCATTGCAGATCATAATTCATTTTGGAATACACTTAGCCATTTTGACCTCATCGTTCCATTTTGGAATGATGATAAGGAGACTCGGCCTCCCCCCCCTCGGCCAGGTTCTTCTTCAACAACGCCTTTACCGAACGTTTATCCAATGTCTACACGCACGGCGCGAGGGACCGAGGCCATAGGGAGTACGCGCCGGGTTGGCTCAGGGTATGAAGCCGTTCAACAATCGGGTTCGATTCCGGATTCGCATAAGGGCGAAGGGAAAAACGGAGCAAAAGGCAGGGATTGATACCTGTCTCCAGAATCAGGGATTTGGCCGCGAAAAGAGAAGGCGCCAAGCGAAGAACATCAGGTATTTTGATCTATTTTTTTGATACG
>JAGVGV010000574.1 GCA_020056895.1 Deltaproteobacteria bacterium | reverse complement strand
TTTGAAAAGATAATCGGCCCGGCCCAAGACGAATTGGGCGTATCCGCCGTCCACGTCCCGCCCGGTGGCCAGGAATTGGGGGCAAAGGTTGTCGTCGCCCCTGCGGCACCAGGCGCAACGGCCGCAGGCGGAATGAATCCAGGCCAATCCCACCCGGTCTCCTTCGGCCACGCCCTCGACCTCGGGACCCACGGCCGACACCCGGCCCACCACCTGGTGCCCAAGGATCACGGGCAGCCGGGGCGGAGGCGTCCGGCCTTCAATTTCATCGAGCTCGGTGTGGCAGACCCCGCAGGCCCGCACCTTTACGAGCACCTGGCCCGGGCCGGGAACGGGGTCCGGCCGGTCCGCCAGGTCGAGCGGTTTTGGGTTTTCAGCCAGAGAACCAAGGCGGGAAAGGATCATGGCCTTCACGGCGGGGCTCCTTTACTATCTGTCAGCGATCAGCTTTTTGGAAAAAATACGGATTCATTGATTATCCGAATAATACCGCATCCGTTCCTTTTAGGCTGATAGCAGAAAGCTAATGGCTGACAGCTTCCCTTTTGGCAGCTTTTTTACACGTCGAAGGTCAACTCATCGGGCCATTCCCGATCGTGGCCGTCCGCCGGACCTTTGATCCGGGCGTCCACGACTCGGCGGCCGCCCCGGGCCGTCACATCCCGTTCCGGGTCCACGTTATTGAATAGTTTCCACAGAACCAGGGAATTGTCGGCCAGGTCGATCCGGTCGTCGTACAGGATCATCAGGTCCACGCCGGCCAGAACGTCCAGGTCCAATAGCTTGTTCGCGAACCAGGCGCCGCTTTTATCCGGCCCGGAAGAGACCGCCGCCAAGCAAAGGTTCATGGATCGGGGGTCCAGACCGGCCCATTTTTCTTCCCGGTTCACGAATCGGAGCCCCACCACGCCGGGAACGGCTTCCCGAACCTTGGATACCAACCGGCCGGGTGATTCCATGTCCCGGTTTGGGGAGACGCCGGGCCGAGGCGCCCGGCCTTCTCCGGGCCAGGGGTCGGTCAGGTCCAGGCCGATTTTGGCTCCGAACAAGGGCTGAGGCGCGGAATGGTCCAACACGTCCAGAACGCCCTTGGTCAACACCACGTCCGTTTCGGGGTTGAAGCGTTGTAAAAGACGCCCCAGGACGGCGGCCGGGTCCTTGGGGTCCACGGTGTCGTCCACGATCACCAACGCCTTGCAGTAGCTCATCTGGCCCTGACCCCACAGCCCGTGCATCACCTTGGGTCCGTGGCCGGGAAATTCCTTGCGGATGGAGACGATGGCGATGTTGTGGAACACGCCTTCCCAGGGGAGCCAATAGTCGATGATTTCCGGGAACACCATTTGCAACAGGGGTAAAAACAGCCGTTCCGTGGCCTTGGCCAGGTAGCAGTCTTCCATGGGCGGCCGGCCCACCAGGGTGGCCGGGTACACGGGCCGGCGGCGGTGGGTGATGGCGGTGACGTGGAACACGGGGTAGTCGTCGGCCAGGGAATAGTATCCGGTATGGTCGCCAAAGGGGCCTTCGCGCCGGAGCTCGTCCGGGTCCACATAGCCTTCCAGGATGAATTCGGCTTCGGCCGGGACGTCGATGTCCTGAGTGAGGCACCGGGTGAGCGGCACGGGCTGGTTCCGGATGAAGCCGGCCAGGATCAGTTCGTCCACGTTCCTGGGAAGCGGCGCGGTGGCGGCATACATGGTGGCCGGGTCCGTTCCCACGGCTACGGCCACGGGCATACGCTTTCCCGCTCGCCGGTATTCCTGATGGAAGTGGGACCCATCCTTGTGGATGTGCCAGTGCATGCCGGTGGTGTTCCGGTCGAACACCTGCAAGCGGTACATGCCCACGTTCCGCCGGCCGGTGATCAGGCTTTTGGTGAACACCAGAGGCAGGGTGAAAAACGGGCCGGCGTCCTTGGGCCAGCAGTGGAGCACCGGCAAGCGCCCCAGGTCCACGTCCCGCCCGATGTGAACCACTTCCTGGCAGGGTGGGCGTTTGGCCCGGCTTTTCCGGGGGAAAGAGCGGGTCAGCGAGAGAGCGACGCCCAGCAATCGGGTCAGATCCGCCAAGCCGTGGGGCGGCTGGGTCTCCAGGATGTCCCGGACCCGGCGGCCCAGTTCGTCCAGATTCCGGACGCCCAGGGCCAACCCGATCCGGCGGGAACTGCCGAACAAATTGGTGGCCACCGGAAATTCGGACCCAAGGACTCGGGGAAAGAGGAGAGCCTTGCCGCCTCCGGGGCTCTTGGATTCCGCGTCCGTATAGCGGCTGATTTCCACGAATGGGGAAACCGGCCGATCCACCACCTTCAGTTCTCCGGCCCGACGTAGGGCCTGGATGAACCGCCCCAGGTTCTTATAGGCCGCCGTCACCGCTCCATTCCTCCACTAGTTGATGTTCCAGCCCCAATTGATCCAGAATCCGGGCCACGATGAACCGGACGAGGTCTTGGATGGTTTGGGGGCCATGATAAAAAGCGGGGGAGGGCGGCAGGATCACCGCGCCGGCCTGAGCCGCCCGGACCATGTTGTTCAGATGAATGAGGCCCAACGGGGTTTCCCGGGGGACCAGGATCAAGGGTCTTTTTTCCTTCAAGCACACATCGGCCGCCCGGGTGACCAGGTTGTCGGCCAGGCCGGAACTGATGGCGGCCAGGGTCCGCATGGAACAGGGAACCACCACCATGCCCTGATGGCGGAAGGACCCGGACGCCGGCGGAGCGCCGATGTCATCGGCCGGATGTTCGATGAGCCGGGCCTGAGGGTGAGGCTTGAACGATTCATCCGCCGCCAGGTGATCCATCACCGGACCGGCCAGGCCCAGTTCCCGGGCCATCACGCGCCGGCCGGCCCGGGACCGGATCACATGGACTTCCACGGGGCGTTCCACCAGTTCCCGGATCAGCGCCAGGCCGTACGCCGCGCCCGAAGCTCCGGTCAAGCCCACCACGTACCGCCGGATCATTTTGCTCACCTCCACGGGCCGCCGGCCAGCACGCCCAGGAAAAAAACCACCGAAACCGCCGCGTTTACATGAAAAAAAGCCACATGGATACGCCTTAGGTCGCCGGGCCGGACCAGCCGGTGTTCGGCGATCAGCAACCCGCCGATGATCATCCAGGCCGTATAGTACGGCCACGACAAGCCGAAAACCCCGCCGACCAGAAAGAAGAAGAAAAAGGAAAGGCCGTGAGCCAGCCGGGCCAGTCGGAAGGCCGTCCTTTCGCCATGCCGCGCCGGGACGGAATAGAGGCCCGCATCCCGGTCGTACAGGGTGTCCTGGCAGGCGTACAAAAGGTCGAACCCGGTGATGTACGTCCACAAAGCCAGGGATATGAGAAAAACTTGGGCCGACAACCCGCCCGTGACGGCCAGCCAGGCCCCCGGAGGAGCCAGGGCGATGGCCAATCCGAGGTACGCATGGGCCCACGAAGTGAACCGCTTGGTGTAGGAATACCCGCCCAGAACCACCAGCACCGGACCGGCCAGGGCCAAACACCAGAAGCCCAGCATACCGGCGGAAAAAACGAACGCCGCCGCCGACAGCAGAACGAACAGGGCGGCGTCTTTCCGGGCGATCAACCCCGTCGGCAAGGCCCGCCCGGCCGTCCGGGGGTTTTGGCCGTCGTACCCCTGGTCCACGATCCGGTTGAAGCCCATGGCCGCCGACCGGGCCGCCACCATGGCCGCCAGAATCCAGAACAGCCGTCCCAAGGTTACGGGATGGACCCGGTGGGCCAGCATCACCGCCGTCAAGGCGAACGGAAGGGCGAATACGGAGTGATGGAACTGGATCATCCGGCCATAAACCCGCAGCCGGTCCAGCCAATAGCGAAGCCCCGAAGGGCGGTTGGAATCCGTAACATTCATTTTGGACACGAACATAGAAAAAATCCATGGGCCTGGCAAACCCTTTTTCCGTTGACGGCCGTCCACGGGACGGAGCGGTCATCCGCCAGCAAAACGGCCTCGGACAGGTTCCAGCACCGGTATTGTATTGACCTTTCCCGAACGCTCGTGAAACATACCCGGACCATGGAAACCACGCACCAACTCTATTACCACGATTCCACACGCATGGTCGACATACCTGACCAAAGCGTGGACCTGGTGGTCACATCGCCGCCCTATCCCATGATCGAAATGTGGGACGAACTGTTTTTCCGTCAAGACCCCCGCATCCCCAAGTTCCTGGAAAAGGGGCTGCCTCTGAAAGCCTTCCAGGCCATGCACCAGGGTTTGGACCCGGTTTGGGCCGAGGTTTTCCGGGTGCTCAAACCCGGCGGGATCGCGGCGGTGAACATCGGCGACGCCGTGCGGACCATTGGCGGCGATTTCGCTTTATACCCGAACCACGCCCGAATCCAGTCCCGGCTGATGGACCTGGGCCTGATGCCGCTCCCAACCATCCTCTGGCGGAAAACCACCAACGCCCCCAACAAGTTCATGGGGTCGGGCATGCTGCCGCCCGGGGCATACGTGACGCTGGAACACGAATACATCCTGATGGCCCGCAAGGGGGCCAAAATGCCGTTCGTGGGGGACGACGCCAAAAGAAACCGGTCCCAAAGCGCTTTTTTTTGGGAAGAACGGAACCAGTGGTTTTCGGATGTCTGGTTCGATGTGATCGGCACGCGGCAGGAATTGGGAAACAAAGACCTAAGAAAAAGGAGCGCCGCTTTTCCTTTCGAACTGGTGTACCGGCTGATCCACATGTTTTCCGTTCAGGGCGCCGTGGTGCTGGACCCCTTCCTGGGCACCGGCACGACCACCCTGGCGGCCATGGCTTCGGGCCGGAACAGCCGGGGGTATGAACTCGAAGCCGCGTTTTTCCAGGGGCTCCAGGATCAGGTGGCGGCGTTACCGGTTCTGGCCGCCCGGCGGCTCAAGGACCGGCTGGATGCTCACCAAAAGTTCGTGGCCGACCACCCGGACGGTTCCAAGGGATTCAAATACGTGAACGAACATTATGGGTTTCCCGTAAAAACCAACCAGGAGCGAGCCATCCGGCTGCCTCGGCTTTTGGAGGTGGTTCCGGCCGGACTGCACCGGTTTGAGGCCCGGTACGATTTTCCGGTCCGGGTCGAGCCGGAAGCCCAAACGGGCAACCTGACATTGCCCTTCGATTGATCGTGGATTTCGGGGTCACCGGGTCCCGGATTCCGCTATGCGTCAATTCGCTGAAAACATACGATAAAATGCGTTAAAAGGACGACTATGGGAGCATATCATCAAATAATTTGATAAGTTATGATCCTGTTTCCCGCCGGGACGCGCGTTTTTTTCTTGACTTCTGAACGCCGTTCATTTTATTACATTCAGTAATCAACAGAATACCATTCGTAGGATCGTGCCGGGTGGACGGCCACCGCCATCTCCCTGTACGTTTCCCGCCGTACCGGCCTCCATGGTCACCGTGCCAGGGTCCGCGTCCGGCCTGTTTTCCGGCGTTTTTCCGTTTTCGGAAAGATACGTGTGGGGAAAGGCTTGTCATGGGCATCGCGGAACGCAGGGAGCGGGAAAAAGAGTCCCGGCGCCGCGCCATTCTGGGGGCGGCGGCCCGGGTGTTTTCGGCCCGGGGTTTCGCCGGCGCCACCATGGATCAGATCGCCCTGTCGGCCGAACTGAGCCCCGCCACGCTGTACAACTATTTC
>JAGVGV010000647.1 GCA_020056895.1 Deltaproteobacteria bacterium | reverse complement strand
GAACGGCCTCTTCCTGGGCCTTCTTTTCGGCTTCAGCCTTGCGGACCGCCTCTTCCTTGGCTTTCTTCTCAGCCTCGGCTTTGCGAACGGCCTCTTCCTTAGCCTTCTTTTCGGCTTCAGCCTTGCGGACCGCTTCTTCCTTGGCTTTCTTCTCAGCCTCGGCCTTGCGAACGGCATCCTCCTGGGCTTTCTTCTCGGCTTCAGCCTTGCGGACGGCTTCTTCCTTGGCCTTCTTTTCAGCTTCAGCTTTACGAACGGCTTCTTCCTTGGCTTTCTGATCCGGTGAAGGGGCGGCGGGAGCGACCGGGGCCGGCGTGCCGGGAGGTCCAGCGGCGGCGCTTTCCTCTTCTTCCTGAGTATTAAGTTCGACCGCGGTCTTGATGGCCGCCACCCGTGACTCAATCTGGGCCGCCGCGGCTTCCTCGGAGGAAAGCACCCGGTTCCGAACGGCGGCGGAAAGCATGGGTGGGTCTTTGACCTTGGGGAAATTATCCCAGGCTTCGGCCACGATCTGGTATTTATCGCCCGCTTCCTTCAAATACAGCCGCTTGGCGCCGTCGCTGCGGAAGCTGTCGCCTTTGTAGAATTGATCGAAAAGCACCACGATGACGTCGCGGTGCCGGAAGATGCGGATGTTTTTAAGATCGACTTTAATTTTTTTATACTTTTTGGCCAGGTTTTCCTTGTGAGTCATCCAATCGTTGAACCCTTTACGGTCGCTGTTGACGAAATTGGACGCGTATTTGATCCGGTAGGTCTTCAGATCCTTCTTTTCCCAAGCCTGGCGCCAGGATTCGAGAAAACCGACGATCCGCTCCTTTTCCTGGATCATTTCCGAAACATTTTTGTATTGAATCTGGTCGTAGATCACCACGGCCGTATCGTACAGATGAAGATGCTGCTCCAGATCGATGATGTCCACGTTACGGAGTTCAACGCAACCGTTGGAATCGAGCGGTTTCAGCTTTTTATTGATGCCGTGCATCCAAATCCCGTCGCCGCCCTTGCCCTGATGGATGTCCCAAAAATTGGGATAATCCATGGGAAAAGCCAGCACGCCGTAAATGGGGGGCAGTTCGGATTCCAGGGATTTTTTGTTGAAAAGATAGAATCCTTCCGGGGTTTTGCGGTCGCCTTCCACCTTTTTGTCGCCCACCGTCTGGCCGGTGGAACAGGACATGGACCGATCCAGGAAGTACTGCTGATCCTTGTATTCATAAACGAACAGACGCTGGGTGGATTTTTCCACCACCAGCATGAACCGGCTGTGGCTGTTGCCGGGTTCCAGAAGGGCGTGGGGGATGCGTTTGACCGGTTGGCGTTCCCATTGGCCGGGTTCTTCGGCCAAGGCGGTTCCGTTGGCTGGGCCTGAGGTGGTGGCCGGGCCGGAGGCCGCGGCCGCGGGAGCGCCTTGAGGGGGAACGGCGGAATCGCGGTGGACCGCGGCCGTTCCCGAAGCGTCAGCGGTTGTAACGGCTGGTTTGCTGAAGCCAAGGGCGTTTCGCGCCGTGGCGCCGTGGGACATCAAGGCCGCCGCGGACAAAAGAAGCAACAACGTGGCCAGCAGAAGCCGGACTTTTCGGCGGCGGGGTTGATACAAACGCACGTTCGGAACCTCAGTGAGCCGCACGGTACACGAGCCGCGCCGTTCCCAGCACGCCCGTGATCACCAAGTTGAGCTCACGTTGGGCCGGATCGGGTCCCGAAGCGACGAACCGCACCTGATAGACCCGGGTCCAGGGAGTGATGTAAGGGAAGAAGGATTCCATCCGGGCATCCTTGGCCACGGGCCGAACCTCGAAGGGTTCAATGGGAGCCGGGCCGGCCCCTTCCAGGTACACCCGCCACGGCGATTTCCGGCTCATGATGTCCAGATCGCGCTTGTCCGGCGCGGCCACGGCCACGATGAATTCGTGATACCCGGCCGCCACGGTCCGTTGATCCACCTGCATCCGCCGGGCATCATCCGGCGTGAGTTTGTAGTCCCGCGCGTATTTGCGGGTATAAGCTTCGCGGAACGCCGGCGACTTATACGTCGCGGCCACGTACAAGGTGTTGTCCAGATTTTGGTAGACCGTGGTCTGAGCGGTCCATCCCTCCAGAACGGTCTGGTATTCCAGGTCAAACGCCGATCGACGGTTGGATTCCGGCGGCATATGGGCGGAACAGGCGGCCAGAAGGATCGCCCAGATAGCGGCGAACCCTAGCCACCGGCGCAAAATGAACCGACCGCGGACCGACCCGCCGCGGAACCATCCCAATAACCCCATCCCACCATTCGTCCCTTCTTCGGCATTAATGCATATATACTTCATTTTCTTTCAAGAATCAACTGATTTCGCCCGTGATCCACCAAAAACACGGGACAGAATGGTCGGTACATGCTTCAGATGATAGTCCAGATTGAACAATTCATCGATGTCCGATTCGGACAAATGATTCCGGACCTCAGCATCGGCCAGAAGCAGAGCTTTGAAATCCAGACCTTCGCTCCAGGCCCGCATGGCGTTTCGTTGAACCAGCCGGTACGCCTGGTCCCGGATCAAGCCTTTTTGGGTCAGCGCCAACAGCACCTGTTGGGAAAAAAAGAGGCCGCCGGATTTTTCCAGATTGGCCTTCATCCGGTCCGGATACACCACCAGGTTGGCGATCAACCCGGTCATACGGGCCACCATGAAATCGGCCAGAATGGTGGAATCCGGCCCGATCACCCGTTCCACCGAGGAATGGCTGATATCCCGTTCGTGCCACAGGGCCATGTTTTCCATGGCGGCCAGGGCATTGGTCCGGACCACCCGAGCCAGGCCCGAAATGTTTTCGGAAAGAACCGGATTCCGCTTGTGGGGCATGGAGGACGAGCCTTTTTGCTTCCGCCCGAAGGCCTCTTCGGCCTCGCCCACTTCGGTTCTTTGCAAATGCCGGATTTCGACCGCCATTTTTTCCAAGGTGCCGGCCAGAATGGCCAGGGCGGCGAAGAATTCGGCGTAGCGGTCCCGCTGGATGATCTGGGTGGAAGCGGGCGCGGGCTTGAGGCCCAACCGGGCCAGGGCCTTGGCTTCGATCTGGGGGGATACGTTGGCGAAGGTGCCCACGGCTCCGGAAATTTTGCCGTACGCCATGGTTTCCCTTGCCCGGATCAGCCGGTCCCGGTTCCGTTGCATTTCGGCGTGCCACACGGCCAGTTTGAAGCCGAAGGTGATGGGTTCGGCATGGATTCCGTGGGACCGGCCGATCATCACCGTGTCCTTGTGTTCCCAAGCCCTTTGTTCCAAAGCATCGAGCAGCCGGGCCAAGCCGGCCAGAATCATGTCCGCGGCTTTCGTGAACAACAGGGCGTTGGCGGTATCGAGCACGTCCGATGAGGTCAGGCCCAGGTGCAGGTACCGGGAGACCGGCCCCACGTTTTCCTCGATGTTGGTCAGAAAGGCGATCACGTCGTGCCGGATGTCGGCTTCGATCTCGTCGATCCGGTCGGCCGAAAAAGCGGCTTTGGACCGAATCTCGGCCACGGCTTCGGCGGGGACCAAACCCTCTTCGGCCATGGCCTCGGCCACGGCCAATTCCACGTCCAGCCAGGCCTGGTACTTGGCCTGGTTGGTCCACAAGGCGCCCATTTCGGGCCGCGTGTATCGTTCAATCATAACAGGCTGCCTCCCCGCCGTGGTTCCATGCGAACCGAAGACCGACAAATGGGGTGAACGCCGGATGGCTTTTTCCCAGCCGGGCCGCGCTTTCACCTTCGGGCCGGTCTACCCGTTTTCGTCCGGATTCAAACCCGGAAAATCCCGCGACCATAGGTCCGGGATACGCCCTTTCGGGTCCGGTTCGCGAAGGAGCATCTATACCTTTTTAGCGCCAAAGCCGTCAAGCCCCTGGCCGTCGGCCGCCGCCTTTTCGCGGGGGCCGAACCCCTGGGGAAGAAGGTCCACCAACCGTTGGGCTTCCAGCCGTCCGTCGGCGCCCAGGGCATACACCATGAATGTTTCGGGATCGTCGGCGAATTCGAACAGGTATTGACGGCAGGCGCCGCAGGGGTACAACGGCCGGATGCTTCGGCTGGCCACCAGCACGGCCGTGAAGGCGGTTTCACCGTGAATAACGGCGTGATCCACCGCGCTCCGTTCGGCGCAGGCGCCCAAGCCCGCGATGATGCTTTCCGTGTTGCACCCCGGGTAAACGGCTTGGCCGGGTGTCAACAGCGCCGCGCCCACGGGAAAGCCGCTGACGGGGGTATAGGCCCGAGTCATGGCCTGTTTCGCGGTCCGGATCATTTCCTCGATGGTTCGTTCGTCCAACATGCGCCTCCGGATGGGAGGCCGCGAGGGCCGCCGCCATCCCTGGAGGAATAAGGATAACACGAACCAGGGGGGAACACGTCCAAAAAACGAGGGGGACCGGCGGGACGGCCGGGTCGGGGTCCCTTTTGGAATGGAAGCTCCCCGCCGGCCTGGCCGAGTGAAATGCACGAAAATCTATATTCAGGGCCGGTTCGGGTCCGGTCGGCCGGATGCCATGGGATCGGCGAGCTTACCGGCTTCGTCCAGAACGTATTCCCGAACCCGGCGTTCCAACCGTTTCCGGGGACAATGGACGAAATCCAGACCACCCAGCCTCGTGGCGGCCCGCAGGCGGCACCCGCCGTCGCACAGGGGGCCGTAGGGGCAGAGTTTCCGGCATTCCTCGGGCAGGGGCCGGGCCATGAAGGCCGCCTCTTTTCGAAAATCCACTCCCTGGCGAACGTGCCCCAGTTTCAATTCGGCGATCCTCAGACCCGTCGGACAGGCCCAAAGCCGTCCGTCCGGCCCCACGCCCAGGTCTTTTCGCCGTCCCACGGGGCAGAAGTGGTCCGGCGGCCCGGAAGGGGATTCAAATCCCAGTCCCCGGGCGTGGTTTTCCAGGCGTTCCAGGCGTTCATCGTCATCATCGCCCAGGCATTCCGGCAGGGCGGGGCAGACTCTGAACCGCCAGGGTCCATTGGATTCCGACCCATCCGTCCCCAAAACCACGTGTACGGGCCGATCGTTGGCGACCGGGGCAAGGTGGCCAAGAAGCTCCATTACCCGGACGCCGGCGTCTTTATCGGGTGGATACAAACCCAACAGCGTCACCTCAAGGCCGGCGGGTAGTGATCGAAGGGTCTTTTCGGCCCGCGCCGCCGACGCCTGAAGATCGCTTCGACCGCCGCCCCCCGAAACCACCAGCCGCACCTGATCCAGGCCGTTGAGCCGAAGGGCTTCGACGACCTCCGGAGGGATGGCTCCGGCCAGCCCGTTCATCCGGCAAGTGAACCGGATGCCGCTCCCCCGGCAATGGCTGGCCAGGCTTTCGGCCAGAAAAACCGCCGCTTCCGCGCTGCGGGCCGGCTCCAATCCCAACAGGTCCAGGCAGGCGGATCGAGGCCGGTGGGCTTCCAGATCCTCCAGGAAAAAATCAAGAACGAAGCGGGCCCCGCGAAGGGTCATTTCCCGGGGGTATCCATCCGGCCGGTACCCCGGAGCCGCCCAGCCCCGGTCTTCTCTGAACCGGATCAGGTACCGGCGGGACGAACAATCATAGGCCTGGCTGGTCCGGGCATGGGCCAGAACCTGATCCTCGTCGCGGCTCATTTCCACCAGAAACCCTTGGATGAACAGTTCCGCCACCGCTTCGCGGGATGGCGCCGGCCCGAACAGGCTGTTTTCCCAGTCCGCCGCCGGCAGAACGGCCAGGGCTCGGCTGAGGGTGTTGAACAGGCCGACTCGGGATTGGGGGAGATCCACGACGACGTTGAAACGCGAGGCCTTAAAATATTCGGGCATGGCCGGTCCTCTCCCGCCGCTTTTTTATAAATCGCGGCGCCATGGGTGATGAATCGCGTGGTATGTGAGCAAAGGCCGGGCCAGCCGGGAAAAAAGTTAAATCCGACGGAAAAGTTTGTTAATTCCTGAATCTTGACGGGAAGATGGATGACAAATTCAAACATTGGTCCGGACCTGGGAACCGGCGGGTCCGGACTCGAACGGAGGAAACGGTTATTCCCTTTTCAAAAACCTTGGGTCGAGTTCGTATCGGGTGGCCTGGGACCGGCCGCCCAGG
>JAGVGV010000452.1 GCA_020056895.1 Deltaproteobacteria bacterium | reverse complement strand
GCGTCGCTTAAGACCGGCCTGCCCGCTATCGTGGCGGTGTTGTTTGGGTTGGCCGGCGGAGTGGGGTTCGTGTACGCGGTGTATCTATTGATGCGCGGCCTTCATTCGCTGGAAGAGGACGGCGCCATCCGCCTGGAGGATGCCATTGGCCGGACCGGCGAGGTGTATCTCGAGATTGATGACGATTCCCCCGGCAAGATCAATCTGAAACTTGGGGGAGCCAACCAGGAAATGACGGCCGTTCACGCCCACCCGGGCCGGCTGGATCGGGGGACCCTGGTGCGGGTGCTCGCCGTGGAAGGGTCCCGTTTTATCGTGGAAAAAGCCTGAAAATGCCGTTCCAGGAGGTATTCGGCATGGGGAACATCAGTCCGATCATGATCTGGGGTTTCGCCATTCTGGTGTTCGTGGTGCTGTTGTTCGTCACCTTCCTGGCGGCGGCGCGGCGGTATGAACGTTGCCCTTCCGATAAAATCCTGGTCGTTTTCGGCCGGGTGGGCCATTCCAAGGAAGACCGGCGGGCCATTTCGGCGCGGTGCATCCACGGCGGCGCGGCCTTCATCTGGCCCCTGATCCAGGATTTCGCCTTTCTGGACCTGGCGCCCTTCGCCATCGACATTCCGCTCAACGGCGCGCTTTCGCGGGAAAACATCCGGGTCAACGCGCCCTCCACCTTCACCGTGGGTATTTCCACCGAACCGGGAGTCATGGAAAACGCGGCCATCCGGCTTTTGGGGCTCGCCTTGAGCGACGTCCGGAACATGGCCATGGACATCATTTTCGGCCAGTTCCGGGCCACCATCGCCACCATGGCCATCGAAGAGATCAACCGGGACCGCGAAAAATTCCAAAAAGCGGTCATGGACAACGTGGAAGGCGAACTGGCCAAGGTGGGCCTGAGGGTCATCAACGTCAACATCAAGGACATTACCGACGAATCCGGGTACATCGAGGCCCTGGGCCGGAAAGCGGCCGCCGAAGCGATCAACAAGGCCAAAGTCGACGTGGCCGAACAGGAACGATTGGGCGGGACCGGGCAGGCCGAAGCCAACAAGGAAAAACAGGTGGCCGTGGCCCAGGCCCTGCAGGCCGAACGGATTGGGGTGGCCAAAGCCAACGCCGAAGCGGTCAAAGGCGAAAACGAGGCCAAGACCGTCGAGGCCCAATCCGGGGCGAAACTCCGCGAAGCCAAGGCCGAGGCCAACCGGTTGGCCGTGGCCGCCGAGAAAAGCAAGGAAGCCCAGGCATTGGAAGAGGCGTATCAATCCGAACGAGCCGCCGAGGAGGCCCGCCTTTCCCGGGACAAGGCCGCCCGTCTGGCCGATACCGTGCCTCAGGCCGAAGCGGAAAAACAAAAGGTGATCATCGCCGCCCAGGCCGAAGCCGAGCGCCAGGCCCAAAAAGGACGGGGCGAAGCGGACCTGGTCCGAAACCAGATGTCCGGCGAAGCGGATGGGATCCGGACCAAGATGATCGCCGAAGCCGAAGGTACAAGGGCCCGGATGCTGGCCGAAGCCGAAGGCACCCGGGCCAAGATGATCGCCGAAGCCGAAGGCGTGGAAGCCATGCTGCTCAAACAGGCCGAAGGCCTGAAAAGGATCGTGGAAGCCGCCGGCGGCGGCCCAAGGGACGCCTTCATGCTTTTACTGGTGGAAAAACTGCCCGAACTGGTGCGGCTGCAAACCACGGCCATCAGCAACATCGCCGTGGACAAAATCACGGTTTGGGACGGCGGCGACGGCGAGGCCACCGGCCGGATGATGAAAGGCCTGGCCCACAGCCTGCCGCCGCTCCATGACCTGTGCGCCATGGCCGGCCTGAACCTGCCGGATTACTTGGGAAAACCTGAGAAGGCCGGCGAGTCCGTTCCTTCGGTGGAAACGGAAAAGGCCTGAGTTTCCGTCGGAGGCCCCCGTTGGTAAACGGCAGGAAACCGGGGTTAGGGGTTTCCTGCCGGATTTGAGGTCTTGCCAAAATGGAGAACATATGTTCTCATTGGGCCATGGACTCATCCCTTCACCACATAACCCCAATCCCCCATCGGCCCCCGTTTGCCCAGCCCAATCCGGGCCAACCGGACCCGCCCACGGCGCGGGGCTCCAACCCTTTTCCTCCCATCGAACTGGCATTCCCCGCCGAAAAGGCCGTCCAGCCCGATGTTCCCCTTGCCTGGACTCGGATGCCTTTCCCCGCCCGAGTCCTTTTTCTGAACGGCCAGGGAATGGCCCTGTTCGAAATGGCCCGGCGCCTGAACGTTCCCCCCGCCCAGGTCCAGCGGGTGCTCCTTCGGGCCGGAAGCCCTCCGCCCGGATGCCGGGCCGATCCTCACGCTCCGGTTCAGGGAGAAATCGAGCCAACGCCTCCATCTCCCTTGCCCAGAAAAAAGCCTCGATCCCGGAAACGCCGGATCGATCCGGCTCAAGGCCGTCTTTTCCCGATGTAACCCGCGCACGGAAACGTAAAAGGGCGGCCGAAACCGCCCTTTCCGGACCTTGATGATTTTTGATCAACGGATTTTGAACTGCCCCACCATGGCCTTGAGTTTTTCGGCCAGGTTGGACAGGTCCGAGGCCGAGCTTCGCACCCGGCCCGCGCCCAACGCCGTGGTCCGGACGCCCTGGTGGGCCTCTTCCACGCTGGCCAGGGCCCGGGCGGTCTGCCGTGCGGCCT
>JAGVGV010000714.1 GCA_020056895.1 Deltaproteobacteria bacterium | reverse complement strand
TCCCGGGTCTGCTGCGCCGTATCGCTTAAATATGCGCTGGAGCTGAAATCCCAAAACCCCGAAGCACGGGTGGTGGTGCTGTACCGGGACATCATGGCCTACGGCTTTCTGGAAACCTATTACACTCAGGCCCGAAAAGCGGGGGTTCTGTTCATCCCCTACGAGGTAGACCGGAAACCCGTGGTGGAAGCCGGGGATTCCGGAGCCGTGGTCACGGCGTACGATCCCATCGCCCGACTGGACCTCCGGATCGACGCCAACGTGGTGATCCTGGCCGCCGGCATGGATTCGGGCCTGGATGACGGCCTGGCCCGGGTCTTCGGCGTGGACCGGAACCAGGACGGGTTTTTCCGGCCCGTGGACCCCAAATGGCGCCCCATGGAAGCCCTCCGCGAGGGTGTATTCGCCTGCGGGGCGGCCTTGGGGCCCCGGAACGCGGCGGAAACCACCGCATCGGCCGAAGCGGCGGCCATGCGGGTTCTGGAGATTTTAAACCGGCCAAGGTTGGCGTCGGCCCGGGTGTCGGCCCATGTCCGGCCGGCATACTGTTCCTTGTGCGAGCGGTGCGTGGAGGCCTGCCCCTTCCAGGCCCGAAGCGTAGACGAGGACCTCGAGGTGATCGTGATCGATCCCGCCCTCTGCCAGGGCTGCGGCCTCTGCGCGGCGGTCTGCCCCAACGGCGCCGCCGTGGTGTCCGGGTATACTCAAACCTCGTTGCTGGCCGAAGTGGACGCGGCCGTGGAAGGAGCCTGGGCATGACCACGCATCCGGCGTCCGACCCCAAGGATATCCTGGCTCCGATTCGGGAGATGGTCCGAGCCTGCATGCAGTGCGGCACTTGTTCGGGCACTTGTCCCAACCAGGCCGTCATGCCCCAGACTCCCCGAGTGCTTTGGGCCATGCTGGCCGGCGGCGAAACCGAAGCGGTGCTCGAAAGCGGCGTCTTTGTTTATTGTTCGTCCTGCTACCACTGCACGCTGCGGTGTCCCCGGGGTCTTCCCTTAACGGAAGCCATGGCCGCCCTGAAACAGGCGTCGGCCCGGGCCAACCCCTGGGCCTTCAAAGCCACCCAGCGGTTCTATCACCGGTTCATGGCCAGCGTCCGCCGGCACGGCCGGGTGAAAGAAGCGGAATTCATGACCTGGTATTTCTGGGACATGAAGAACCCGTTTCTTCCGCTGTCGTACCTTCCCCTGGGCTTCCGGCTGATGGTCAAGGGCAAGGTCCGGCCCGAGCCGCCTTCCTTCGGCGGCCCGGATGCCTTGGGTCCATTGTTCGACCGGGTTCGCGCCCTGGAGGAACGGTCATGAAGTACGTGTACTATCCGGGTTGCTCGCTCTTGGGGTCGGCCAAGGAATACGACCGGGCGTCTCGGGCGGCGATGGCGGCTCTGGGCGTGGACCTCATCGAACTGGACGGCTGGACCTGCTGCGGGGCCACGGCGGCTGAAGCGGTCAGCCGGCTTTTGTCCCTGGCCCTGCCCGCCCGGAATTTGGCTTTGGCCCGGACCATCGCCCCTGGGGTGGATGTGATGGTCCCCTGCAGCGCGTGCTATTTGAACCTGAAAAAGGTGGAGGAAAAAACCAGGGACCACCCGGAACTGCTGGACGAAATCAACCGGGTGCTGGCGGCGGAGGATAAAAGCCTGGACGGGTCGCCCCCGGTCCGGCACCTGTTGGACGTTCTGGTCCGGGACGTGGGGGCCGGGGCCATCGCCGCCCGAGTCACCCGGCCGCTGGAAGGTCTTCGCGTGGCCGCGTATTATGGCTGCCAATGCCTGAGGCCATATCCGCTGTTCGACGACCCCGAAAGACCCGTATCCATGGACCCGATCCTCCGGGCCATGGGCGCCGAACCGTTCCCCTGGGAATTGGCCGGCCGGTGCTGCGGGGCATCGCACATGAACACCAAACCCGAAGCGGGCCTGAAACTGGTGACCGACCTTCTGGACGCGGCCCGCGGATCCGACGCCGTGGTTACGGTCTGCCCCATGTGCCAGATGAACCTGGAAGCCTTCCAGGGGCGGGCGTCCCGCCGCGCCGGCCGGGACCTGGTCCATACCATTTTGTACCTGCCGCAACTGATGGGCCTGGCCTTTGGCCTGAGCGAAGAAGCGGTGGGCCTGAACCTGAACCTGGCCATAACTCCGGATTTCCGGCGCAAGCTGGAAAAAACCGGAGTGGAATCGGATTCCAAGGGTTTGGCGGCCTGAACAGTCATCGAATACCAACGGATGGGAACCCCCATGCCTCCGATTCTCAGAAACATCCGGCACTCTCTGTTATCCAAGCTGGTGGTCACTCTGGCCGTAACGCTGGTGCTGGGCGTTTCCCTGTTTTCCTATTTCGTGATCGATGACCACAAGAACCGGGTGATGCAGGATCTGGGCCGGGAAGCCGACCGGTTGGGCAACACCATCCGGCTGGGAACTCATTACGCCATGACGCTCAATTCCCGGGAAGACATCCAGAACATCATCATGAATATCGGCCGCCAGCGGGAGATCGAAAACATCCGGATTTACAACAAGGCCGGCCAGATCACCTTCACCAACCTGTCGGGCGAAGCGGGCAAAGTCACCAACATCAAGGATGAAGCCTGCTTCGTCTGCCACCGGACCGAACCGGCCCAGGTGTCCCTGGACCTTTCCGAACGAACCCGAATATTCAGGTCCGCCGCCGGGTACCGGCAATTGGGCATCATGAGCCCGATCTACAACGAACCCAGTTGCGCCACCGACGAATGCCACGTCCACCCCTCCGACAAGAAGGTTCTGGGGTTGTTGGACCTGGTGATTTCCCTGGACCAGGCCGACCGGGAGATGGGGCATTATGTCCGCCGGACCGTGGGTTTGGCCCTTTTGGTCACGTTACTCACCACCGCCGCCGCGGCCTTGTTCATTTTGCTGTTCGTCAAGCGGCCCATGAGCGCTTTGATGTCCGCCACCAAGGCCGTGGCCAAAGGGGACTATTCGCACCGGGTGGGGGTGACTCAGGACGACGAGATGGGCCGCCTGGCCGAGGCCTTCAATCAAATGAGCCGGGAAATCGGGGCGCAGCAGGCCGAATTGAACCGGCAGCGGGACGAATACCAGCAGCTTTTCGAGGAAGCGCCCTGTTTGATCACGGTCCAGGACCGGGATTTTCGATTGCTAAAATACAACCGGGAATTCGCCGAAAAATTCCAGCCCGAACCGGGCGATTGTTGCTACCGGGCGTACAAGGGCCGGGAAAAAAAATGCAACCCCTGCCCGGTGGAAACCACCTTCGCCATGGGGAGCCCGACATACAGCGAAGAGAGCGCTCTGAACAAAGAGGGGCAGCTGCAGGCCTGGCTGGTGCACACGTCGCCCATCCGCGACACGGACGGCCAGGTGGTGGCGGCCATGGAAATGTCCATCGACATCACTCAGCGCCGGCGCCTGGAACAGGAATTGGCCAAATCGGAATTGAAATACCACGCCATTTTCAACAACATCCCCAACCCGGTCTTCGTTCTGGACGAAAACACCCTGGACATTCTGGATGTGAACGACAGTATGGAAGCCGTGTACGGATGGACTCGGGACGAAATCGTGGGCCGGTCGGTTCTGACCCTGTTCCAGAATCCCGAAGAAACCGATTACGCCTCCGAACTCCATGGGAGAGCCTCCCTGGACCGGATCCGGCACCAGCGTATGGACGGCCGGACGATCTTCGTCAACATGCGGGTTTCGCCTTCGGAATACGGCGGCCGGCGGGTGCTTTTGCTGACCTCGAGCGATATCACCAAGCGCCTGGAAGTGGAACAGCAGCTCAACCAGGCCTCCAAGCTGGCCACCTTGGGCGAAATGGCCACCGGCGTGGCCCACGAACTCAACCAGCCCCTCTCCGTCATCAAAACCGTTTCGAGCTTCGTGGTGAAAAAGATCAACAAGGGGGAACCCATCGACGACGCCACGCTCCGGACGCTTCTGGAAAAAGTGGACGGCAACGTGGACCGGGCCACCCGGATCATCACCCATATGCGCCTCTTCGCCCGGAAAACGGACGTTCGGTTGGTCCCCATGAAACTTTTTGAGGTGATCGAGCGGGCTTTCGAAATTTTCAACCAGCAGCTTCGGGTCCGGGGCATCGAGGTGTTTTGGGACATAGCCCCGGACCTCCCCGGGATCATGGCCGACCCCCACCGGCTCGAACAGGTGTTCATCAACCTGTTGCTCAACGCCCGGGACGCCATCGAAGAACGGTGGGCCGCCGTGGACCCCGCCGAGGCGGTCAAAAGGATCACTCTGACCGCCCGGTCGGACGGCCATAAAGTCCAGGTTTGGGTTCGGGATACGGGCAAAGGGATTCCGCCGGAAAACCTGGACAAAGTGTTCGATCCCTTTTTCACCACCAAGGAAGCCGGGGAAGGGACGGGTCTGGGGCTCTCCATCAGTTATGGCATCGTGAAAGATTGCGGAGGCGAGATCCGGGCGCTCGCCGGGCCGGGGGAAGGGGCCGTGTTTTTAATCGAATTTCCCATTTTGAGAGACGAGCCATGACCACTCGAGTCCT
>JAGVGV010000635.1 GCA_020056895.1 Deltaproteobacteria bacterium | reverse complement strand
TCCGACCAACGACTGCTCGATGTGAATACTTTCTCCTAAACTGGTCGAGGTCGGCCGGCATCCCAACATAGATGTTTTGACCTACACCGAGGTCCGCGGCGTGAAGGGCGAGGCGGGGGACTTCAAAGTCACCCTGACCAAAAAGCCCAGGTATATCGTGGAAGACCTGTGCACCGGGTGCGGTGTTTGCGTCGAATATTGCCCGGTCCAGTACCCCGATCCCTTCAACCAGGAAATATCCAAAAACAAGGCGGTCCACATCTATTTCGCCCAAGCCATTCCGCTGATCGCCTACATCGATGAAAGCTGTTTATATCTGAAGGAAAAAAAATGCCGAATCTGCGAAACGGCATGTAAAAACAAAGCCATCAACCTCAAGCAAAAGGAAACGGACCTGGAAATCGGCGTCGGCGCCATTGTCCTGTCCCCGGGGTACGAACCCTATGATCCGAAGATCAAGGGGGAATACGGGTACGGCCGGTATCAAAACGTGGTGACCAGCCTTGATTACGAACGCCTGCTCTGCGCCACCGGGCCGTATGAAGGTGACATTCTGCGCGCCTCAGACCGGCGGCATCCGCGTAAAATCGCCTGGATCCAGTGCATCGGCTCCCGGCGGTTGACGAAGGGGGATAACAGCTATTGCTCGGCCGTGTGCTGCGCCTACACCCAGAAGCAGGTCATTTTGACCAAGGACCACGACGACCGGGCCAAGTGCGCCATTTTCCACAACGATATCCGGGCGTATGGCAAGGATTTCGAGCTGTATCATCAGCGAACGGCCCGCCTTCCCGGCGTCCGATTCATCCGAAGCTACGCCTCGGTTGCGCGGGAGGTTCCGGAAAGCAAAAACGTGATCGTCCGGTATTCCACCTTCGACGAGGGCGTCAAGGAGGAAGAATTCGAGATGGTCGTTTTGTCCATCGGGCTGAATCCTCCCAAGGATCATCAATATCTGTCGGATACGTTCGGGATCGATCTGAACGCCCATGGATTCCGCCAGGGGCTTTTGGCCAACGCCATGATGACGACCAGACCCGGGATTTACGTCAGCGGAGCCTTTCAGGGGCCCATGGATATTCCGGAATCCGTGTTCAGCGCCAGCGGCGTTTCCGCCCTGTGCGGCGAACTCTTGGACCATCGGCGCGGGGAGTTGACCCGGGAGCGAGTGTATCCGGGGGAAAAGGACGCGGCCGCCGACGAGCCCAGGATCGGCGTTTTCGTCTGCCATTGCGGAGCCAACATCGGCCGCGTGGTCCATGTCCCGTCGGCGGTCGAATACGCCAAGTCCCTGCCCTATGTCGTCCACGCGCAGGAACAGCTTTTTTCCTGCGCCACCAATTCGGCTCAGGAAATCACGGATACCATCCGGGAAAAAAACCTAAACCGGGTGGTCATCGCCGCCTGTTCCCCCCGGACCCTCGAACCGCTGTTCCGGGATACGCTCCGGGAAGCGGGCCTGAATCAATATTATTGCGACATGGCCAATATCCGGGAGCATTGCTCCTGGGTCCATTCCAAGGAACCCGAACGGGCCACGCGGAAGGCCAAGGATATCATAAGGATGTCGGCGGCCAGAGCCCGATTGCTCGAGCCGCTGAGGGAAATCGATCTGCCGGTCGACAAGCGGGCCCTGGTGGTCGGCGGCGGCCTGGCGGGCATGACCGCTGCTCTGTCCATCGCCCAACAAGGCCACGAAGTCTACTTGATCGAAAAGGAGACCGACCTGGGGGGCTTGGCCCGCCGGATTTATTCCACTCTGGATGGACTGGACGTTCCCGCCCTGATCCGGGGCTTGAAACAGTCGGTTTTCCGCCATCCAGCCATCCACGTGTACACCGGGGCCGCCATTACCGGCGCCTCCGGTTATATCGGCAACTTCACCACCCGGGTCCAATCCGACCGAGGCGCCGTCGATATCCGGCACGGCGCCACCGTCATCGCCGTGGGCGCCGATGTTCATCGGCCTTCGGAATACCTGTACGGGGAACATGGCGGGGTGGTGACTCATTTGGAACTGGAGGAACGGATCGCCGCCGGGGACGAAAAAATCGTCGGAGCCGGGTGCGTAGTGATGATCCAGTGCGTGGGCTGCCGCAATGAAGACCGGAATTACTGCAGCCGGGTTTGCTGCGGCGAATCGATCAAAAATGCTCTACGGCTGAAGGAAATCAATCCCGGCATGGATGTCTACATTCTTTATCGGGATATCCGGACCTATGGGCTGCTGGAAAACCACTACCGGGCGGCTTCGGATAAGGACGTGAAATTCATCCGCTATGAGCCGGACGACAAGCCCGCCGTGGAAGCGGCCGAGGCGGAAGGCCGGCCGGTCGTGCGCGTGGCCGTAACCGACCCGGTGCTGGGCCAAAGGTTATCCATCGACGCCGATGTCGTCGTCCTGGCCGCCGCCGTCATTCCTTCGCCGGGCGCCAAGGACCTGGCCCAATGGTTCAAGATTTCGCTGGGGCCGGATGGCTTTTTCAAGGAGGCCCATGTCAAATTGAGGCCGGTGGAATTTTCGACCGACGGCGTTTTCCTTTGCGGGCAGGCCCATTATCCCAAGTACATTCCGGAAACCATCAACCAGGCGTACGGCGCCGCCGGACGGGTCCTGACCCTGCTCTCCCACGATTTCGTCAAAGTGTCCGGCTCCGTGTGCGAGGTGAACGAGAAGAAGTGCATGGGCTGCGGAGCCTGCTCGTCGGCCTGCGCCTACGGGGCCATCGAACTTGTCCCGACCAAGCTGGGCCCAAAGGCGTCGGTTAATCCCGTGCTATGCAAAGGCGATGGCCTGTGCAACGCAAAATGCCCCACCGGAGCGATTTTCCTGAAACATTTCAAGGATGAGGAAATCCTGAGCCAAATCGACGCCGCCGCCGGGGACCCGGAGCCTTCGCCCCGATGGAAAACGGCGGCGAATCTATAACCTATAGAAAGGAGAGGCCATGAGCACGGGACCGAATTTCAAACCCAGGCTGCTCGGTTTTGTCTGCCATTGGTGAGCGTACGGCGCCGCCGATATGGCTGGAGTTTCCAGACTACAATATTCCACGGATATCGAGTTGATTCGCGTGATGTGTTGCGGGCGGGTCGACCTGGAGTTCGTTCTCCGGGCCTTCTCCAAAGGCATGGACGGCGTGTTCATTGGCGGCTGCCGTCTGAATGAATGCAATTACATCACCCATGGCAATTACCACGCCCTGAACATGGTTTTGCTGTGCAAAAAACTGCTGGGCCAGGTTGGATTGAATCCGGAGCGGTTGAGGATCGAATTCCTGTCTTCCGGCGAAGGAACGCTTTTCGCCGAGATGGTTAACGATTTCAGCCGAAAAATCGGCTCCCTGGGTCCTTTGGGAGCTAGCGAGGGCCTTGACCGGGGCGAACTGACATCGCGGCTGAACGAAATCGAAAAGATCGTCCCGTACATCAAAATGGCCAAGAGGGACAAACTGGAGGCCCGGCTTGAAAACGCAGAGGCGGCCGAAGGTTTTTACACCGAAAATGAGATTCAGCGGCTGCTGGCCGAAATCGTGTCGTATCACATCGATCCGGACCGATGCCAGGCCTGCGGAATCTGCCTGAGGAAATGCCCGGCCGAGGCGATTTTGGGCGGCAAAAAGCAGGTGCACGTCATCGACCAGGAAAAATGCATCAAATGCGGAACCTGTCTGGAGGCTTGCCCGCCCCGCTTTGGCGCCGTCCTGAAAACCACGGGCGCTCCGGCCGTTCTTCCGGCGCACAAGAAGCAACCCGCCGCGCCGGGAGTAAGCCCATCGCCCTAGCGACAAGTCACGCTTCAAGTGTCGGAATAAGTGGTTGCCATAACCCAGAGCGGCTGAACGCTTGCCGACGGTTAACACATGACTTGTCACTAGGCGTCTAAAAGAATCAATGTTGGACGGCCAACGCCCCGCCGCGAACCACGGTGGGGCAAACCAACGCCTCCTTGGGATCCGGTTCGACGCACACGGCCTGAACCAGCGGAAAGCATGGAACATCAATGACGCCCATGGTCGGGATCACCACCCAAGTCATTCACCAGGCCAAATGGTACAAATACATCGGAGCGTTCGGTTTCGAGGCCATCGAAATCAATCGCCAGAATTCCAAGCTGCATTTCAATCTTTTTTTTCTGGAAAAGGTCAAAAAATACATGGCCGGCTTTGACCTGAGCGTTCATTCGGGTACGGCCGGAATTTTTCAGCCCTTTGAATCGTTTACCGCCGCTAATTTGGCCACGCTCACGGCCGAAATCGACGTCTGCCGGTACTTGGGCGCCCGGCAGTTCGTTTTTCATCTGAACGACGGCATTCTGTCACAAGAAGAGAAAAAACGGCTGAAACAGGTTGTCGCGTATGGCATGGATTCCGGAATAGCGATGCTGTACGAATCCAACAGCACCCTGGTGGCCGATTACGCGTACGACATCCTGGACAGCTTTCCCGAACTGGGGTACGTCCTCGACCTGGGCCACCTGAACAACGGGTTCGGCGGCGGCAAGCTGGGGTGCGGGATCGATGAATTCGTGGGCCGGGTGAAGGACCGGGTGGTCTACGTTCACGCCAGCAACAACTCGGGCCGCCGGGATGAACACAACGGGTTGAAAGATGGCACGCTCAATTGGCGGCGCGTACTGGACCTAGTCGACCTGTCGAAAGTGATGAAAATCATCATCGAGGTCCGCGAACCGGACATGGTGGAAGATACCCGGCGGTCCCTGACGCGCTATCTCGAAGGCGGCATCCGGGTCGGAAAACTATACTCGGTGGGGTCGAGACGGTAAGGCCGGCAGCCGACACCGCCTCGAAACGGCGTATAGCTTTTTGGTTGAGCCGGTAGCGGCCTAAGACCTATCCGCCCCACGGCGGGCCGGCGATACGCCGCCAGCAAAGCATTTGGACCTTCGGGGCTTCGGGGAACCCACCGCTAATCGATGCGGATGATCTTGACGGTTTTGCTCACCCATTCGGGGGGCAGGTACACCCGGCCGCTATTACCGCTGACCTTCACGGTTTTCATGACCATTTCTTCTCCGTACACCTGGAACTTGGTTTTGGGGGTGCTGGCGTCGGCTTCGGCGAGCGGTTGGGGCTTGGGTATCGTCACGGCCATCGGCGGGTGACCTTTCGTTGGGGTGTCGGTTCGGCGCGGGCTTGGGAGCCTTGCGTTGATTTAGCTACAGGGTGACTACAATATAGCTACAAAGTGATCATAGCGCCGATCAAGTAATATGTCAAGATGGAAATATTTCTTTTTT
>JAGVGV010000653.1 GCA_020056895.1 Deltaproteobacteria bacterium | reverse complement strand
CGATCACTTCGCCGTAATCGATCAGCACCCACAGCCCGGGGGTCAGGCCTTCCACGCCCAGGGGTTTAAAGCCCCAAACATTCCGCATGCGGTCCACGATATGGCCGGCCAAAGCCTGAACCTGGCGGGTGGACCGTCCGGAACAAAGAAAAAAATAATCGGCGATGGTCGTCAGGCGGTCCACTTTCAATAGGAGCGGGTCCTCGGCTTTCCGCTCCATGGCCGCGGCCACGATGATTTCCGCCTTATGGCGGGCGGAGTCGGTCAAACGTTTTCTTCCTTTCCCCTCCCGAACGACAAACCGTCCGGGCCGATCGGTTGGTACAACCGGTTATTATCAATATACTCACGCACCGGGTCGGGAATCAAGTAGCGGATGGATTCTCCCCGGTGAGCTCGCCGGCGGATGGCCGAGGAGGATATATCCAAAGGGGCTACCGGCCGATAATGAACGGGTAATAACCGGGGGTGGAAAAAGGCCCGCTCCCCTTCATACCAGGCATAATCGACCGAGACCATGGCCTTGAGAAGCGGCTCCAGGTCCAGGGGGTCCGTTCCGGGCCGGCTGATTACCACCAGATGAGCCAGCGTGAACAGCCTGCGGTAGTCCCGCCACGAGGCCACATCCAAAAAGGCATCCAGCCCCACGATGAAATAGAGCGTGGCGGCGGGGCCCCAGGCTTTTTGGAAAAAGCCCAGGGTGTCCACGGTATACGATGGCCCCCGACGATGGCCCTCGACATCGCTGACGCCGAACCCCGGTCGGCCGGCCGAGGCCAGCCGGACCATGGCCAGCCGATGTTCGAACTCAACCACCGGCCGATGAGGTTTGTGAGGCGGCTGGCCCGAAGGCACGAAAAGCAACCGGGACAGGCGGAACCCTTCGGCCACCTCTTCGGCCGCCCGCAGGTGGCCAAAATGGATGGGATTGAAAGTGCCCCCCATCAGCCCCAGGCGCGAACCGGTCATGCTCTCCGCCGGATCTGCCCGGAACCGAAGGCGATGAATTTGGTGGTGGTCAATTCGTCCAGGCCCATGGGACCAAAGGCGTGGAGCTTGGACGTGCTTATTCCGATTTCGGCTCCCAGACCCAGTTCCCCACCGTCGTTGAACCGCGTGGAGGCATTGACCAGCACCAGGGACGAATCCACTTCGGTCAAAAACCTCCGCGCCCGGTCGTAATCCCGGGTAACGATGGCTTCCGTATGCTTCGATCCGTACCGGGCAATGTGGTCCAAGGCTTCGTCCAGATACTGGACGACTCGGACGGCCAGAATCAGGTCCAAGTACTCGGCCGGCCAGTCTTCTTCCACCGCCGCTTTTCTTCCGGGCAGCCTTTTCAGCGTTTCCGGGCAGCCCCTCAGTTCCACGCCGGCGGCTTCGAGCGTTTGGGCCGCAAGGGGCAGAAAGGCGTCGGCCTCGGCCTGGTGAACAAGCAATGTTTCCAGGGCGTTGCAAACTCCGGGCCGCTGAACCTTGGCGTTGTGCGCGATCCGGACGGCCATTTCCAGGTCTCCGCCCTGATCCACGTACAGGTGGCAGGTGCCCTTGTAATGCTTGAGCACCGGGACGCGGGCATTTTCGGCCACGAACCGGATCAGGCCTTCGCCGCCCCGGGGGATGACCACGTCCAGGTATTCATCCAGGCGGATCAGTTCCAGCGTAGCGGCCCGGTCCGTGGTGGGGACCACCTGCACGGCCCGAGGCGGCAATCCGGCCGCTTCCAGGCTTTGGCCGATCAACCGGCCCAGAGCCTGATTGGAATGAATGGCTTCGCGGCCGCCCTTAAGGATAACCGCGTTGCCGGATTTGAGGCAGAGCCCGGCGGCGTCCACGGTCACGTTGGGCCGCGATTCATAAATGAAGCCGATAACGCCTAGGGGAATCCGCATCCGGCCCACCTGAATGCCGCTGGGCCGATATTTCATGTCGGATACCTGACCCACGGGATCGGAAAGCGCGGCCACTTCCCGAAGGCCGCCCGCCATCTGGCCGATGACCTTGTCGGAGAGCATCAATCGGTCGATCAAGGCCGGGGCCATGCCTTCGATCCGGGCCTGGGCCACGTCCTTTTCGTTTTCGGTCTGAAGCGCCGCCCGTTCGGCTTCGATCCGGCCGGCCAGGTCCAACAGCGCCCGATTCTTGGCCTCGGTTCCGGCCCGAGCCAGCCCGCGTGCGGCGGCTTTGGCTTCCCGCGCCAGTTCGATCATCATCGCGGATACCGTCACGATCGTATTCCCCCTTTGTCCCCTTATCACTGGGGCGACCAGAGCCAGAATAGGCGGTTACGGGCCGTTTGGCAAGAGGGGGGGAGGGGGAGCGATTACGGTGGATATAGTTTTCGGCTCTTCGCTGTTTGGAGTGGGTAAAAGCCATGGCCCTATTCGGCCTTGTCATCCATAGCACGGGCCGAGGCGTAGTCAAGGCCAAGCCCTTCGGGCGCCCGACTCCCGCGTCTTGAAACGGTCTCGGTCGGATTCCATCGACCCAAACATCCTCCACCTTGACCCCGGCCACCTCCTTTTTCCACCCCAAAACCATCCTTTTCAGCCACAGACACACCACCGGAAGGGGCCCACTCCACAATCCAGGCACAATACCGCTTCACCGGGAATTGCTGGGCCGCCCAGCCGCCCGGAAAGGCCTTGACAGACCCCAGGGGTTCTGATTATAGTGCCAAACGTCACAAATGAGCATCCGGAATCCGCTGTGGAGGACGTTCCATGCTGCCCATCGTATTCGACTGGAAATGGCTGCCCGACCGCATCATCTTCATGGGCTATTTCTGGCTGGCTCTCACCATCGTTGGCCTGGGCCTCACCGTTGCCCTTATCATGACCCTTCGGAGCATGAAGCAGGGGGGCGGCCACGGGCACGAGCACGGCGGTCATTAACGGCCCAGTCCGTTTTCGCCCTGGTTTTTGACCCAACAAAATATCGAAGCGCCGGGCGGCATGGTCCGATCCGGCGCTTTTTCTGTTTTTACCAAGTTTGATCCCCGGCGGGGCCGCTGGCCCCCAGGCTCCCGACCCGTCTGGCGCCTCTATTGAGGCCGTCGTTTCCTGGACAAGAACCCATCCTAAAAAAAATTGGACTTCTTCCATATGAGCTGAGGGCTGGTCACTGGTGATTTCTCCGGAAAGGTGAAGGCTCTGAGCACGCCCAGAAACCCAGGAGCGGCGTTGTCCGAGACCAAAACTATATTTTTTAAAAAAATATATTCTTGACAAATAATTTTTATGAAATTATGGTGGGCCATCCTACAATATGGATCACCACCATGGATGTCGAACTCATTACGCTGGGCTTCCTTATGTCCGGACCCAAATCCGGATACCGGCTCCAATCCATTGCCCAAAACATGATGCTCCTGTACCGGGTCACTCTTAATCAGGTCTATCCCGCCCTGAGGAAGCTCGAAAAAGCCTGATACATCCAAAAGGAAGTGGTCTTCCAAACCGGAAAACCCAATAAAAACGTTTTTTCCCTGACCGATTCCGGCCGCCGGCATTTTTTCGAACGGATCCAGGGAAAACCAGAACCTTTGGAAGTGGAAATCCCCTTTCTGGTCAAATCCCTTTTTTTCCGGTTTTTGTCTCCCAAAGAGGCCGCCCACGAATTGAGTCGGCAGGTCCAAGCCCTGTCCGAACAACTGGCCGAACTGGAAGCGGCCGGTCCGGCGGCCATGGCTCATGGCGACGAACACGGCCGGTTCATCTTTCGCACCGCCGTCCACATGGTCCGGGCTCTGCGAGACTGGTATCAGGCGGAACACCAACGCCGGACAGCCGCTATTTCTCCGCGCCCGGCCCCGGACGAAAACATCACCGAACCATAGGAAACCACAAAGGAACAAGGAGGAGGACCCCATGCCCGAACCCCAGTATCCCACTCGTGAAGGCCTTTGGTCCAAGGGGAACCGTCCCGAAGAAAACTATGGCCGGGTCCGCCTGGGGCTGCCCTTCGGCCGGGCGGTTGAACAATTCCGCCAAGCCGTAAAAGACCGCGAGGATTTCGATCCGGCCGTGCTCTTCGTTTGGGGGACCATGCAGGCCACCGGCGTGTTGAACATGCTCAAGGCGATGGAAGAAGCCTTTGGCGCCGAAGGCCAAGCCGCGGCCCGGCGGGCGATCAACGCGGCGGGGTATGAAGCGGCCCGGCAGATGCTGGAATCTTCGGAGCTTCCCGAGGG
>JAGVGV010000164.1 GCA_020056895.1 Deltaproteobacteria bacterium | reverse complement strand
GGATGGGTGAAGAAGAAGTATGGGGTTTTGGAAGAGGAGAACAGACCGCAAAGACCATCATGAAGCCTGATTCCATGTCTGGCTCGAATTCCAACGGCGGTCGATTTATTCGGTTAAATAGCTTTCCTGGAAGAACCGATTCAATCCGATTTCGTGATTGTCTTCCGCCACGGCGCCGCCCCCAACTCTATCGTCCCGGTTATGTAATGACCATCCATGGGTTGTCCTCCAAAGAGGTCTTGAATTATTATGAAAACGTTGTTTAACTTTCCGATTCTCCCGACGCCCAGGTTTGGACCGGGTGGAAGGAAACGATGAAGGTTTCGGCTTGACCTTGAGTATGTCGGTGGCTTACTATGCCAAAATAGTGGGAATTGAAATTTTACCAAAACAATCAGCGAAAAGTGCTCTCCGGGGGATGACCACAACCTTCAAGGGCCGGATGAAAGCCCGTTCAATCGGCTATAACCTAAGCCCTAGGGTTTGAAACGCGGAATTCACAACCCACGCGCGATACACGGAGTCCAACAATGAAAAAGGCGAGCCTTACCATACTCCTCTGCCTGGTGTTAATGATCATCGCTCCAACCACGGTTCTGGGCGGTCCCAACGTCTACTGGCATTTCACCTTCAAGGCTTTCGTCGACCTGCCGGATACGAACCCCCAGGAATGGGCTTGGGTGACCATGGTCGAAATCGATCGGGCCAATGTTTTTCAGGACCAGGCCAGGGAGGCCCGACAGGCGGGAGGAAGGTTTGAAGGCGCCTTTTTCGCCCAGGTGAGGGCCGCGGCCTGGCGTTCATCCCACCGCTATCTTCGTGACACCCGCTGTCACGACCGGCCGGCGAAAAAAGAGGTCTTTTGGGCGGAAAGCGAAAGCATCAGCGCCTATTGTCACGGAATGCTGTACTCGTCACAACCGTTTCGCGGCCGGCCGGGAGAGCCGCCCGCGAGGTTGGATCGATTTCGATTCGGTTTCACCAATCGAAAAGTTTTGCACGAAAATGGAAGGCATGAGGACCTGAGCAGCCAGGCCCATGTCTTTGTTGGCCCAATACGTGTGGAGGGCGAGGCGAGGGAGGAAACGAAAGGTGGTTTTTCTTTACAAGTCGTCAATTATCAGGACAATCTTGAACACCACCGGCGGTGCGAGGACGCCTGGGTTGAGCAGCACAATACGGCCTTCACCCATTTCAACCATAATAATCTGGAATACGATATTCCTCCCGTCGGCGACTACCTGTTCGGGCAGATACCATTCGGCCCCAGCCATAAAAACAACATCGTCTGGGAGGTCCACCGCAACGGAAACAGGGAGCATCCCCACTGGAAAGTGAAGACCATGTAAATCATCCGGTCCTTATTCGAGCCCGGCGGCGGAAAAGACGAACGTTCAAACGGTTCCTTCAACGGCTCTCGGGGGGCTTGTGGGAGAGGCCGGTGAGACCGGCCACTATCGAAGCCCCTCAAAACCGCCTCCACAATTTCCTCCCCACCTCCTTCACATCCGCCAGCCGGGCGAAGAGGATATGGGCCTGGACCAGAGGCAAGGCGGCGGCGATTCCGGCGGCTCTCTGGTGAGCGGCGGCGGCGACATCAAACGCACTCTCCTGTACCTGTCCATCGGCGCGGTTCTGTTCGTGGTGGTCTCCTTCATCCCCGGATGGGTGAAGAAGAAGTATGGGGTCTGAAAATTTTCACCAGATTAATTCGTTGTTGTTCATTTTTTTTGTAATTCAAGTTTGAATCTATTTGTCTCATCCTGTGTTAGTTTAATTATTTCAACTAACGTGTTATCTGAAAATGCAAGCCCTTTTATATTTTCAAGCGAGGTAGAAAAGCGTTCATATTGCTCCACAAGCATATCTCTGACTTCATTAATAATTTGTGGAATAAAAACCCCACGGTCGCTATGGCTTCGCGAAGCAACAATTCCGGCTTTTTTCAAAGGAATCAATATATTATACTGAAAGTCTTGAGTTCTTTTTATATCATAACCATTTTTTTGCAAATGTTCAATCAAAATAGATGAATGTGTTCGATTGGCAACGCCACAACAACCATTTTCTAATAAGAACTTTACAGTTTCAGTTTGTGCATTGGAAGAATTATTTTTCACAAATTCTGTAGCTAATCTTACCCATGGGTTTTCATTGTTGCAATTGACAGACATTTCAAATTGACTCCTTCGTTGATCATCAGATTTTTATAAAATACTACACATGCATCAGAACAGAGTCAATTCATATAAACGCCAAATAATTTCAAAAAAATGAATAAAAAAACAATAATCCCACCCTCCTCCCCACCTCTTTCACATCCGCCAGCCGGGCGAAGGGGATATGGGCCTGGACCAGAGGCAAGGCGGCGGCGATTCCGGCGGCCAGAGGTTCGTACCCGGGGTCCCCGGCCAGGGGGTTCAGCCAGAGGATGCGGGCTCCCGTACCCCGGATTTTTTTCAAAGCCGAACGAAGATCGTCCGGGCTGCCCCGGTCCCAGCCGTCACTCAGGATGAACACCAGCGTTCTTGGTCCCAGCCAGGACCCCTGGCGGCTCCGGACGAAAGCCCACAACGCCCCGCCGATGTCCGTCCCGCCGCCCATGGGCGGGCCGGTTTTGGTCAGGCGGTCCAGCACGGTTTCAGGACGGCTTCGCTGAAAAAGGGGCGTCAGGCGAGTCAGCCGCGTGGAAAAGCCAAAGGCTTCGGCGCGGGGGAATACGTCCGTGAGGCCATACAAAAAAGCCAGGAAAAACCGGGTGTAGGGGGCCATCGAGGCCGATAGGTCGGCCAGGAGGATCAACCGTCCCGGGTTCGGCTTGTGTCCCCGTTTCACCAGGTCCAAAATTTCACCGCCGGTCCGGACCATCCGGCGAAAGGTGCGGCGGAAATCGATCCGGTCACGGCCTTGGGACCGGCGCCTCCGCTTCAATCCTCCGGCCAGATTCCGGGCCAGCTGCCGGACTTCCTTCAAAATCACGGCCGTTTCGTCCGGTTCCAGCCGGGCGAAGTCAGTGTTCCGGGCGGCGTCCACCAGGGAGCCCCGGACGGCCAGAAATTCGGGGTCTCCGTCCTCGGGGTGGGTTCCCTGCCCGAAAAAAGCCTCGGTCCGGCCGGAAGGGTCCACCCTCGCGGCGGGCCGGGGACCATCGGCGGAGACCGCCGGCGGCGTCCGGTCAAAGCCGGGATGGAAAAATTCCGGGAACAAAGCGTCGTAAAGGCGGACTTCTTCGGGCGTGGACGCCAGACCGGCTCTCAAGAGGTCCTTCACCTGGCCCCGGGATTCCACGTCCACGTGGCCCAACCCCCGTATCGCTTCCAGCGTTTGGCCCGGGGTGACGCCGGCGCCGGCCCGCCGCATGGCCCGGGCCAAGTCCACCACTTTTCGGGTCAGCGCCGGCCCCACAGAGTGAAAAGCCATGAAACCAAACCGTTCCGGTCCCCCTTCAATGTTCCCGTCCACGACTTTTCCCCGGTCCGGTTTTTCCGGTTAAAGGGCGATTCGAGCCCGGCTCAAAAAACGGAGTTTCGCCTCGGGGCGAGGAGGAGGTTGGAGACCAACCGGAGGAATATGGGCATATTTCGAGGATTGGCCTCCAATCTCCGACAAAGCATCCGGGGCGAAAGAACTTTTTTGAGTTGGGCTCTATTCCTCGGACACATCATACCCGCCGGCGCGGAGCTGCGCCGCGATTTCGGCGCCGTGCCCAAAGCCTCGGGTTTCCAGTTCCAAGCCCACCCGAGTGGTGGAAATGGGCAGGTTCTTGCCCAACCGGTCGTGATGAATATGAAGGACGTTGGCCTGAGTGGCCGCCACCACGGCCAGGAGCCGGGCCAGTGCCCCGGGTTGGTCGTCCAGCACCACGGCGAACCGGAAAATGCGGCCGGACCGGACCAGGCCCTGATCAATGATCCGGCCGATCAGGTTGGCGTCCACGTTGCCGCCGGAAACCACCAGCACCACTTTTTTGCCGTCCAGTTCCGGCGCCAGGCCGCCTAGAAACGCGGCCAAGGGAAGGGCTCCGGCGCCTTCGGACACCACCCGGCGGCGTTCCAGAAGCAGGAGCATGGCCTGGGCGATGTGCTCTTCCTTGACCGCCACCACGTTGTCCACGAAGCTTCGGATGGTGGGCAGAATCCGTTCGCCGATCATGGCCACCCGGGCGCCGTCGGCCAGCGTGGGTTGAGTGGGCACCTGGACCGGCCGGCCCATG
>JAGVGV010000654.1 GCA_020056895.1 Deltaproteobacteria bacterium | reverse complement strand
TTTCGAAGAGTATCTGGACGCAAAGCTTATGCTCTTTAAAGGCCTCGGGGAAGGAAGCGTTAAGAGCTTTCCTAAAGCGGCGGTGGTGAATCTGGACGATCCGTTCGTGGTTCGCGAGGCCCAAGAGTTTACCGGCGCCCGGTTGGGATTCGGGTTCGGTCCGGAAGCGGCGGTACGGGCCTCGGCGGTGGGCTTCGGAGGTCTTCGAGGCGCCCGGTTCACCTTGACCACCCCCCAGGGCTCGGCTCGGGTGGGATTCGGTCTGTTGGGCCGGCACAATGTGGCCAACGCCCTGGCCGCGGCGGCGGCCGGTTCGGCCCTGGGGATCGGCGCCGAAGAAACGGCCCGGGCGCTGGAAGGCTTTTCGCCCTTTCCGGGCCGGCTGGAACCTCGGCGGCTGGAAAGCGGCATTTATCTGATCGACGATACCTACAACGCCAACCCCGCCTCCATGACGGCGGCCCTGAACGTGTTGGCTTCGCTCCGGCACCCACGAGGGAGGCTGGCGGCGGTTTTGGGCGACATGCTCGAACTGGGGGCCGCGTCCAGGTCGGAACACGAAGGCGTGGGACGGCTGGCCGGCGGGTTGGGTTTGGATCTGTTGGTGACCGTGGGTTCCGAATCCAAGGCTTTGGACAAAGCCTCGACCCAAGGCAAGCGGCCGCCCGTAAAACGGGCCTGGTTCCCGGATGCGGCCGAAGCCGCTCAGTGGCTGGAGAAAAGAGTTACGGCTCGGGACCGGATCCTGGTTAAGGGGTCCAGAGGGATGAAAATGGAACGCGTTGTCCGGAAACTGGCCCACGGGGAAGAGGGGTAGCCGCCCATGCTGTATCATCTGCTCGTCCCCTTGAGCGACAAATTCCAGGTGTTCAACGTATTCCGGTACATCACCTTCCGCACCATTTACGCGGTGGTGACGTCCATGATCATCTGTTTTCTGGTGGCCCCGGTTTTCATCCGCTGGGTCCGGGCGTACCAGGTGCGGCAGTACATCCGGGAAGACGGCCCGCAATCTCACAAGGCCAAGGCCGGCACGCCCACCATGGGCGGAGTGTTCATCCTTTTCGCCGTGGCGGCCACGTCGCTCATGTGGGCCAATTTGGCCTCGTCCTTCGTTTGGGTGGTGCTCCTGGTGGGCCTGGGATTTGGAGGCATCGGCTTTCTGGACGATTTCATCAAGATCCGTCGGCGCCACAACAAGGGACTTTCGGGCCGGGGCAAGTTCCTGTTGCAGGTGCTAATCGCCGGACTGGCGGGCGGGTTCCTGTACTGGCTGCCCGAATTCGATCCCACGCTCACCGTTCCCTTTTTCAAAGGGGTGAAGGTCGATCTGGGATGGGGATACATCCCCTTCGCCATTTTCATCATCGTGGGCACCAGCAACGCGGTGAACCTGACGGACGGTTTGGACGGTCTGGCCATCGGGCCTTTCGTGTTTTCCATGGCCACGTACCTGATTTTGTCTTATTTGGCCGGCCACGCCAAAATCGCCACGTACTTGCAGATTCCGTACGTGCCCGGCGCGGCCGAAACCACGGTGGTCTGCGGCGCCCTGGTGGGGGCCAGCCTGGGATTTTTGTGGTTCAACAGCTATCCGGCCCAGGTGTTCATGGGCGACGTGGGGTCGTTGTCCCTGGGCGCGGTCCTGGGGACGGTTGCCATATTGGTCAAGCACGAACTGCTGCTCATTCTGGTCGGCGGCATCTTCGTCTTGGAAACGGTCAGCGTGATCATGCAGGTGGGGTTTTTCAAAGCCACGGGCGGCAAACGGATTTTCCGCATGGCGCCCTTGCATCATCACTTCGAACTCAAGGGTTGGCCCGAACCCAAGGTGATCGTCCGGTTCTGGATCATCGCCGGGATTCTCAGCCTGATCGCGCTGTCCACTTTAAAGCTCAGGTAGGGAGGGGGAAGAATGCAGGCCGGTATATTGGCGGTTGAGCCGCGTCTGGGTTGGTCCAAGGAGGTGGGGGCCATGACTAAGGGGGAATGGACGGGGAAAAAGGTGCTGGTGGTGGGCTTGGGCCGCACGGGGGAAGCGGTGGCCCGGTTCGCTCTGGGGAAAGGCGCCTTGGTAACGATTACCGATACCCGATCGGATCGGGATATCCAGGTCCGGGGAGCCCGGCTGGAAAAAAAGGGAGCGCGGCTTGAACTGGGCGGGCATCAGATCCGAACGTTCACCGGCGCCCATCTGATCGTCTTGAGCCCTGGCGTGCCGCCGGACATGGAACCCCTGGTCCGGGCCCGGGCCAAGGGCGTGGCCATCACGGGCGAGATCGAACTGGCGGCCCGGGAACTCCAAGTGCCTATGGCGGCCGTGACCGGGACCAACGGCAAGACCACCACCACCAGCTTGCTGGGGGCCATTCTGGCCGCCGCGGGCCGGCGGGTGTTCGTTGGGGGCAACATCGGCAACCCCCTCATCGATCTGGTTCCGGGCCAGAAAAAAGTGGATGCGGCCGTGGTCGAAGTATCCAGCTTTCAGCTTGAAACCGCCGAAAGGCTTCATCCCCGGGTGGCCGCGTTGCTCAATGTGACTCCGGACCACAT
>JAGVGV010000012.1 GCA_020056895.1 Deltaproteobacteria bacterium | reverse complement strand
GGAACACCGGACGCTTCCGGACGGACTCTTTCCCCCTGCATCAAAACGGAGCGGGTCAGAAATCCGGTTCCCGATAAAAGGCCATTGAGGTCCATCGAAAAAACACCCCGGCGCCAAACAGACGCATCTATCTTATCGGCCGGGCGGTAAAAAGTCTTGAAGAATTATTTACCTTTTCAACCCCACCAGCGTGGCGCCCCAGCCGCCCCGTTCCGGTGGAGCCGGCCGTGTATAGGCCACATGGGGGCTATTGGCCAACAGGGAAAGCACCCGCGCCCGCAACTGACCCGTCCCCTTGCCGTGAATCACCCGGACTTCGGCGAACCCCTTTTCGCGGCAGGCCTCCAGGTACGCGTCCAGCAGTTCGGGAACCTCCCGGGGGGCGAAGGTATGGAGGTCCAGTTCGTCCTCGATGGGGAGTACCACGGCGTTCTCATCCGTCTCCGCCTCGTCGGTGAAATCGTCGGGCTCGAATTCGTCGTCCGTGTCCATAAGGGCCTTATCCCCAACCGAGCTTGGTGCGGAGGATATCGAAATAATTCTTATACGGGTTCTTGATGAGGACGATGGAATGTTCCGCCCGCCGGATGACCACCCGGTCTTCGGGCAGCAGGGGGCACGAAACCTGCCCGTCCGAGGTCAATAGGGCATCGGTGGCGCCGGGTTCCAGGCCGATTTCGATCACGGCGGTCTGAGGCAGAATGAGCGGCCGGTTGCTCAGGGTGAACGGACAGATGGGCGTAAGGGCGATGGATTCGTGGGTGGGGTACACAATGGGTCCGCCGGCGGCCAGATTATAGGCCGTGGACCCGGTGGGGGTGGACAGGATCAGGCCGTCGGCCCGGTACCAGGTCAGGTTGGTATCGTCCACCTTCACGGAAAAGGTAAGAATCCGGGCCAAGGCGCCCTTGTTGATGACCACGTCGTTCAGAACGTGGTGATGGGTCACCGGCCGGCCGTTCCGGTGAACCTCGGCCGCCAGCATCATCCGGGATTCGGTCACGAAATCGCCGGCCAACACCTTTTCCAGCATGGGATACAGGTTTTCCAGGCTGGTTTCGGTCAGAAACCCCAGGCCGCCCAAGTTCACGCCCAACAGGGGAATGCCCTGGCGGCCGAAGGTGCGGGCGGCATACAACAACGTGCCGTCACCGCCCAGAACGACCACCAAGTCCACTTCGGAAGGCAGAGGATGAACGCGGGACCGGTCCGGCGGGCAGGTTTCGTCCACTTGAGGCTCATCCACCACCACATCCAGGCCCTTTTGCCTGAGGTGATTTTCGAGATCCGCGGCGGCGTTGGCGGCGGCGGTAGAATTCTTGACGACCAGGGCCACCCGGCCGATGGGCCGGTTCCTGGCGGGAGTAGGGCTCATTGGGACGGGCCGTTCTGGGCGTCGTCCGTGGGGAGATTCACTAGATAAGCTTCGTACCCGCCCTGGTCCATCAAAAATTCCCACTCGGCCGGATTTTCGGGCTCGATGCGGACGATCCACCCTTCATCCAGGGGGGATAGATTGACCAGGCCGGGATCGGCTTTCAATCGGGAATTGGCCGCGATCACCCGGCCGGTGATGGGGGCGATGATTTCGCTGGTGGTCTTGGCCGATTCGATGCCGCACAGGGGCTGGCCGGCCCGGGTCCGTCCGTTCGGACGGGGCAGGTCCACGAACACGATCTCGCCCAAGTGGGCCTGGGCGTAAAAGGAGAGCCCGATCACCGCTTCCGGGCCGTCCATGAGGACCCAGGCATGATCCGGGTGGTATTTGAACATGATGGCGAATCCCTTCCGGAACCGAAAGCACCGCCTCCGGTTCACGGCCATGGTTTTTGGGGAGACCATACCCCCTTTGGGCTCCCGGTCTCAAGGGGTTTTTGGTTCTTCACTGTTTGGTGTGGGTTACTGGGGACCGAGAGAAGACCAGAAGTGAAAGAAAAAAGATACTCTTTTTCGGTTTCATCCATAACGACTTGATATAATACGTTATTTTGTGGATTTGGCATAGTGGTCACCCTTTTTCTCTTTCATTTCAACGATTCGCCCATTCAAAACAGCGAAGAGCCATTTTTTAACGGCTATTATCACGAAAAATGCGTAGCTTTTCGATCATAATGAATTCAGGCGAATCCCCTTTACTAGATATAATGCTAATCGTCTGATCCGTTCGCATCATTGGGAGCCTCGGGCTGAATAAATACATATCTTTATTATACTTTTCTATCAGTATTCCAATGGCTTCCCCAGCGGCTTTGGAGACCGAATACTCCCAAAAAGTAGCAGGAGGGGTATCGATAAATATGCTGGATGGAAAGAAAATATTTTTTAATCCAAAATCTTTCAATTGGTAAACAACACTAAAAAAGCCTGAAACGTAATATTTACAAAAATTGTGGAATAAATCTAAGGAAAATGCACCAATTGCTCCTTCACTGATAAATGGTGTCGCGAAATAATACAAATGAGTTGGAATCCATGCGTTTTTTTCGCGAACGGCCGAAGCTGGGTTATCTGACAGAACATCCATTTCCAAGCAATCCGCTATGCCACCATTTGTGATTATCTCTTTAATAATTTTTTGTGCGTCAGTTTTTCCAGATTTGTATGTAATTACAACTTCAGCTCCGCCGGCAGCCAGTAGCTTGGCCGTTACTTCTCCAAGACCTCGCGACCCCCCAACGACCACGGCGCGTTGCCCACGGAATTCATCATTGCGCACATGTTTTGCCAATTCGAGGTAACTTGCCTGCGCCTGAGGTTTCGGGCGAAAAAACGTCCTGATAACTCCCGCCAAGCGAAAGGACGACACATTCAGCAGGATCATCTTAAATCGTCTATCGAACTTGGCGACATCATAATCCAACTGCCCCGGTTTTCCTGTTTCACTTGTCACAAAATTCAACTCAGAAAAAATAGAATGCATTCCAGGGCATTCCATTCCTACTATTCGTGTTGTACCAAGTAAAATGGCCAACTGGTAATTGTTGAAAAATTTTACGAGATTCGGGAACAACTTCGCGGCTGAGTCCCTTTCAAGGCAAATTTCCATGGAGCCGCTTTTCCCCTCTATTTGCCCCTCCTCTAAAATCAAAGGTTTCCTCTTTATTGGGATACAGGAACGTATTACCTCGTCACTCCAATCGTCGTAATACTCCCATTCAAGGTCGATCTTCGTCGATGTTGACTTACCTTTCATCAATTCAATTCTCACTTTATTTCCCTCTTCATTTATCAAGGATACTCTAACCTCATCCCCCACTTTCACCGGTTTTTGAAAAAGGCCTCTTATCGCCGATAATTTTACCTTTCCTTGTTTTTTTTCCAACCACACATCCAAACCCCATAGCAAAGTATGAATCCCGTGAACGACCGGAGCTCCATACAAAAGGCGTCGGGCGGCTATATCATCCACATGTAGGGGGTTATAATCACCAGACAGCTCGGCGAAGGCCATTTGATCCGCCCGTGAGAACACACGTGTTTTCACTTCTATCCCTCCTTGATGCATGTTGCCCCTGCTTCGTTCACATCGTAGCCGGGACTCCTGACAAACCACTCTTCCTGTAACTACAGGGGGAACAGGCATTCCCCCCCGACTTCTGCGTTAGAATATTTTAATAACGCGAGCGAATCAAGTCGGTTTTTTGTATTTTTCTCACAGCCATTAGAATTTTCGGGCTCTTCGCTGTTTGGAGTGGGTAAAAGCCAAGGCCCTATTCGCCATGTCGTCAAAAGCACGGGCCGAGGCGTAGTCAAAGCCAAGCCCTTCGTCGGGTGCCTGCGGCAACCTGGACAACGCCTCTTTCCCGTGCTTTTTTTTGTAGGTAGGCCGACAGCCGGAGGATGGCCCTGACCTCAGGCAAAAGGATTGGTGCTTTCTCGGCAACGAAACCAACGCCCTGAGCCTATCGGCCTCCAAAATTACCCACGCGAAATAGCGAAGAGGCGAATTCGAATTTCCATGAACTATTTTGACATTTCCTTGCCCCACTCCCCCTCTCACGGTTCCCCCAAAAAGACGAAACCGCCCCAAAAGAGGGGGTTCGAGTGGCCCAGCCGGTCCCGGGTGGCGGCCAGTTGGTCCAGGGCGGCATGACGGAGGGCCTGAGCCCGGTTCATCCCGCCCGAGGTAAGGTTTTT
>JAGVGV010000657.1 GCA_020056895.1 Deltaproteobacteria bacterium | reverse complement strand
GGGACAGAGCCTTCGGCTCTGACCCCCGGGAGAGGGCGGGGTGAGGGGGTTCCAAAAAAGTGGCTTCCTTTTGTGGCCAGCAAGTGGAGATACCACCCGAAACTGAGGCCTTACCCCGTCCCTCTTCACGACCCTTCCGGTGATGCCGGGATTCCAGCATTCCTCTCCCGCCCACACCGGAAGAAAAAGGCTGAAAAAAAGCGACAAGCAACTGAGTGCTTCGGTGATCCCGCCTTGGCGAGGAAAAACGGACGCGGAATCCGGACAAGCGGGAAGTGGTTATTAAAACTCATCCCAAAACAAAAAGTCGGACCCTACGGTAAAGCATCCGGGGTCAACGAACTATTTGGGGATGGGTTCCAGGAAAGGTTCAGGGTTGGGCCAGGCGGAAGCGATACGGGTAGTAATCTCCCCGCCGAAGCCGGTGGGTTTTCATGACCACGGTTTCGTTGGTCCGCGTGTGGTAGATCAACCGCCGTCCCTTGACTCCCCCCACGTCCTCGGACACAATGGGAATCCCGTTTTTTTTCAATATCTTCCGGGCGACCTTGACGTTTTTCAGCCCCATGTCCCAATGATCGTCCAGGCTCCGCGCCGCTCCCCCGAACAGCTGCGCTTCCAGGTCCTGCACCCGGCTCCCTTGGTGGGTCATGATCCGGATCAGGGCCGGCAATGCCACGTCGCCATACTGGGCCGTGGTTTTACCTCGCCAGGGAACCTTGGAATACAAAAAATGGTTCATGCCCCCGAACTGAAGCCGTCGATCGAACAGGCAGACCGCCACGCAGCTCCCCACCACGGTGGAGATCAACGCCGGTTCCAAAGACGAGAAAATATAGCCCGGTTGAAGATGGTACCGAAAGACCTCGATTTCGTTCATTCCGGCCATCCGGCCACCCCTACATGTTGAAGGATCAAGGGGAGGTTAGCACAGGATGTGGCGGGGGGCAAGGGAAAAGATGCAATTTGACTACGATTGAAAACGACTATTTTGAATTTCTAACAAGTAATATTAATTTAGGTTTATATGAACATAATTTATATGGATTTAATCCGGATCATTCCCGGCGTCATCGAAGTGGGGATCGTAAGCCACTTCCGGATTGGAGGCCGCGACGGCCGCGCCATACTGGACCACGCCGCTTTTGATGATGATCTTGAATTTACGGATAAACGCCAACGTGGGCATCTGGTAGGCCTTGTCGTTGTAAAGAATGTAATAATCCTCCCGGGCGCCGTGGCGTTCCACCCAATACCGGACTTTCAGTTTTTTGAACATGCGGGTGCCGTCATCCATGACCATGGTTTCCGTGGTCTTGGCTTTGCCCAGTTTGGTGCCTTCCGGTGGTCGATAATCATGATTCCGCATGGCTTCATGATAAAGGTTCGGCGGCGTCTGTCAAGCCCTGATGCGGCTGTTTTCGTTCGGGAGCGGGTCGTTTACAGCCGTTTTCCTTTGATAGCGCGGGCGGAATGGAAGGCGCGTGAACCAGGAGCTCCGCGTGGGGGGGTCAATCGGGCAGGTTCATTTTTCCCTTGGAAATTCGATCCAGGACCCGGTCGAGGGAGTCGGTATCCAGCGGTTTGGCGAGGTAATCATCCATGCCGGCGGCGAGCAGGCGTTCGCGGTCGCCGTCCATGGCGTAGGCGGTCATGGCCACGATCGCCAGGTGACCGCTTGCGTTCTTTTCCTGGTTTCTTATGGCGGCGGTGGCCTGAATGCCGTCCATGACGGGCATCTGGACATCCATGAACACCAGATCGAAGGTTTCCCGGTCCACCAATCCCAGGGCTTCCCGCCCGTTTCGGGCCAGAACCACCCGGTGGCCTCGCTTTTCCAACAGGCGGCGGGCCAACAACTGGTTGACCGGGTTGTCTTCCGCCAAAAGGATTTTCAAGGGGAGATCGGTTCCGGCGGAAGAAGCCGCGCTCGGATGGGTCGCCCCAGCGTCGCGATCCGGGGGCGGCGGGGCCGGGGATTCGGTTTGGTGGTCGGCCGATGCAAGGCGCGCGGTAAAGGTGAAGGTGCTGCCCTGGCCCGGTTCGCTGGCCACTCGGATGTCCCCGCCCATCAGCCTGGCCAACTGCCGGGCGATGGTCAACCCCAGGCCGGCGCCGCCCCGGCGCTGAAAATCCTGGCGGCCGGCCTGGACGAAAGGATCGAACACCTGGTCCAACCGTTCCTTCGGGATCCCGATCCCCGTGTCCTGGACCCGGACGACCAAGGTTACTCCAGACTCCCGGGAATCCTCCCGCCCCACGGTCACCCGGATGGACCCTTGGAGAGTATATTGGATGGCGTTGTTGACCAGGTTGTACACCACCTGCCTGAGGCGGTTTTCGTCCCCCACCAACTGGTCCGGGACATCCGGCGCTACTTCAACCTGAAGGTCCAACCCGGCGCCTCGGGCTCGGGGCCACAGGGGCTTCATCATCCGGCCGATGCTTTCGCGGACCGGGAAGGGAGCGGGGTTTAGGTCCAGCCGGCCGGCTTCCACCTTGGAAAGGTCCAGAATCTCGTTGATGAGCGACAAAAGCTGCCCGCCCGACGCACGGACCAGTTCCAGGTATTCCGTTTGCTCCGAAGTCAAGGCGGTATCGAGCGTCAGGCCGGTCATGCCGATGATGGCGTTGAGCGGGGTTCTGAGTTCATGGCTCATGTTCGCCAGGAACCGGCTTTTGGCCTGGTTGGCCGCTTCGGCCAGGGATTTGGCGGTCATCAGCGCCGTTTCCGCCTGAACCCGGTTGATGGCCAGGGCGTACAGCAGAGCCAGGCGTTCCACCAGAATCCGGTCCTTGTCTTCATAATCCCGGGCCGAATTGGCCACGGCCACCTGGCCCAGAAGTTCCCCTTGGATCACGGCCGGAGCCGACAAAAAGCGGCTGACGGCCACATGGCCTACGGGTACGCCGCCGGACCGGGGGTCGTGCTCGGGATGGTTGGTGAGCAGCGTCCGCTTGGCCTGGAGCACCCAGGCGCAAAGTCCACCCGGCTGGTCCAGCACGGTTTTGGGGCCCGAAAGCCGGCAACCGCTCCAAACGCCGTCCGTGACCGCCGGGCAAATAAGGACTCCGGACTGGTGATCCACGTACCCCACGAAACCGTGGGCGCTGTGGGTCAACCCCCGGGCCCGGACCAAAACGGCCCGGGAAATTTCCTCAATGGTTTCCGATTCGATCAATTTCTGGGACAGTTCGGCCAACGCCGCGTTGACCTCGGCCTCCCAGGCCAGGGCGGTTTCGGCCTTTTTGCGGTCACTCACCTCCTGAGCCAGTTCGCGGTTAATGGCTTCCAGTTCGGCGGTCCTCAGGCGCACCATGCCTTCCAACAGGTTCCTTTGGCGGGCTAGGGCCTCTTCGTTCTTTTTCCGCTCGGTGATGTCGCGGGTGACGGAAATGGTTTCTTCGGGCTGCCCGGTTTGAGCGTTCCAAACGGTCCGGCTGGCGGTTTCCATCCAGACGTAAATGCCGTCCTTCCGCTTCATCCGGTATTCGGCCACCTGAGTTTCGGAATGGGAAAGAGCGCTCCGGTGGGATCGGAGCAGCACGGCCAGATCGGTTTCATGAAAAAATTCGTATATTTCCCGCCCTACGAGCTCGTCCGGCCGGAACCCGGTCAGGCGTTCGGCCGCCGGCGACGCGAACCGGAACCGGCCGTCGGTGTCGTGGATGGAAATCATGTCCGAAACATTTTCGGCGATGAACCGGTACTGCCTTTCGGCCTCGGACAGCGTGGCCTGGGCCTGGCGCCGTTCATCG
>JAGVGV010000734.1 GCA_020056895.1 Deltaproteobacteria bacterium | reverse complement strand
GTGCAGGCTGTCCAGAGGCATTTCGATCTGGACGGGCAGTTTTTCCCCCGTACTCCGAGTCAGTTCGATCTCCAATTTCTGTTTCTTGTATGGATCGATCATCCGGCCGCCATCCGGATTCTCGTTGGGCAGTACGAAAAAATGAAAGTGTTCGCCCATCTGTCCCATGGCCGCCTTCAACAACGGCTTGAAATACCCGATCAAGGCCCCCACTTCGGCGGGGGGTTCGGCCAAAGGCGTCACTTCGGCGGCCGGTCCGTCCCCTGGAGAAAACATCACCCGTAGGCCCTGGCGGACATCGTTTTCCTGATAAAACGTGAACGCGCCCATGGGGCTGATGTCCGCCTGGCAGACGGCCACCAGGGAAAAGGGACGAAGCGCGTCGAGCACCGGCTGGGTGGCTTTTTTATCGGCGGTGGGGTCCTGGCCCATGGTGGCCTGCCAGAACTCCTGAGGAATCCACCAGACCAGCCCCAGGCAATCTCCGGGGCAGGCGGCCTGGACCTGGGTTTCCTTGATGAGGGCATCCGTGTTGATTTCGGTAATGATTCTTCGCTGGATGGCCGCGGCCGGGGAAGCGAATCCCAGGGCCAGCGCCAGAACCAGGGCCATTACGGGAACTAGTCGAAACGCCGGAACCGGGATGGGCGGAAAACGATGGGTGCGAGCCATGGATGCTCCTTACACGTGGGAGTGTTGAACGAACAAAGATCGGATCGGCCGCCGGGCCGCCTGAAATCTGGATCGGTATATCCAATTGTCACCCCTTCATGGCTTGCCTGTCAAGGAACTCATGAGGGCCGGTTCCCGAGGATTCCAAGCTCCGATCCCCTGAACCCAATATATTGGTTCCCCGGGAAAGATGGGCCTCGCGATTGACGAGCAACGGTTCGGATGGCTACAATAGTCCAGGGGGCGAATCGGAACGGAACCTTTAGGAAAAATTCGTGCGCCGCCATTCCACGGGAACGCCCGTGTTTTTTATTTTTGTATTTCCAGATGGAAAGACCTAGGATGCGTCCATGATCCACACCCGGACCAATGCCCCGGATACCCAAAAAGTCCAACCAGGCCTGGACGGGACGTGGAACCACGGAGGCGGACCATGCATCCAATGACGCGCATTCTATTGCTCATCTCTCTGGTCTGGATCACCGCGGCGGCATCCGGCTGCGTGACCGGCAAGGGGTCCGGCGCCGACGACATCGCGCTCAACCAGGCGATCGAAAAGAAGGACTGGCCGGAAATCGTCCGCCTGAGCCGTCAAATGGCCCAGGCCGGCCAACCCGGCGGGTATTTCAACCTAGGCAGGGCGTTTGAACTGGGCAAGGGCGTGGATCAAAACCTGGAAGAAGCCAAAAAAAACTACCAAAAGGCCATCGATGGAGGGTACGACCGGGCCCGGGCCGCCATGGGGCATCTGTTGGTCACGGAAAAGAAATACGATGAAGCCAAGGCCCTGACCGAACCCTGCGCCCAAAAAGGCGTGGGCGATTGCCAGTATCTTTTGGGTGGGATGTACGAATCCGGCCTGGGGGTTCCCCAGGATGACGGCCAGGCCCGGGGTTATTACCTGAGGGCGGCGGAAAAGGGCGTAACCTCGGCCCAAACCCGGCTGGGGATGCTGCTACTGAAGGCCGAGGATTATCCCAACGCCTGGAAATGGCTTCAAAAAGGAGCCGAAAAAAAGCATCCCATGGCTCACTATTACCTGGGCGTGATCCTGGCCAACGGGCTGGGACAAAACAAGAACGAAGCCGAAGCCGTGGTGTACTATCGGAAGGCGGCGGAAAAGGGGCTGCCCGAAGCCCAATACAACCTGGCGGTGGCGCTGGACCAGGGCCAGGGGGTGGCTCCGAACATGAACGAAGCCTGGAAATGGTTCAACGAAGCGGCCGCGGGAGGAGACCCCCGAGCCCAGGTGACGCTGGCTTCGGTGTACGAAACCGGCCGGGCGGCGCCCAAAGACGTGTTCAAAGCCTATGCCTGGTATTCCCTGGCGTCCACGGCCAAAGACCCGGACGCCGCTCGCCTTGGCCAGGCGGGCGTTCGGCGGCTGGGCCCCGGCCTTTCACCGGAACAAAAGGAAACGGCGGAACGGGCGGTTCACGAATGGAAACCCAAGCGGAACATTCAGTGGGATCATTGATGGATCTGGACGATCTTCGAAAACGACTTCTCGAATACCCCGGCGCGGTGGAAGACCTGCCCTTCGGCCCCGATGTGTTCGTGTACAAAATCGGCGGCCGGATGTTCGCGCTGACAGCCTGGAAGGAAACCCCCTTGCGGATCAATCTGAAATGCGACCCGGACAAGGCCCTTCACCTCCGGTTCCTGTATCCATCGGTCCTGCCGGGCTACCATATGAACAAAACCCACTGGAATACGGTGATTCTGGATGGGTCCGTGCCCGATGGAGACCTGGACGACATGATCCGGGATTCGTACCGGCTGGTGGTTCAGGGCCTGCCCAAGGCGGAACGGGAAAAATGGCGGGGGAAAGGCTGATCGGGAAGGAACGAGTCGTCCGGACGCCTATACGGCGGCGGAGACCGCCTGGGGTTTCAGAACCCGGATCAGGTCCTGAGTTTTCATCCGGACCAACAGACCCCGTTTGCCGGCGTTGATATAAATTTCATCCAAGTCCGCGATGCCGGCTTCCATCAGCACCGTCAGCGGATTCCGAGTGCCAAAGGGTGAAATCCCGCCGACTTGGTACCCCGTATGCTTGAACGCCTTTTCCGGCGTCACCGGCTGAACGGTTTTCACGCCTAAAATCCGGGCCAGAGCCTTCGTCGATACCTGCCGGTCCCCATGCATCAAAACCAGCATCGGCCGGCCGGTTTCGTCCTCGAATACCAGGGTTTTGATCACCTGATGTTCGTCCACGCCCAGTTCCCGGGCCGCCGCCGACGTCCCGCCCTTGTCCTCGTACGCATACGCCCGGACGGTAAAATCCACCTTGGCCCCGGTCAGTTGCCGGAGGGCCGGAGTCATGGGCGCTTTCGAACTCATGTCGTCCTCACCCGCCGCTTATCCCGGCGCCGGATCACATGTATCCCAACGCCGCCAAACGCTCTTCGATCATCCGGGTTTCCTCGTCCGAATACCCCTCGCCTTCGGTTCCCCGGAACCATCCGGACCATTCCAGGGTCTGGAGCACCCGGTCCCTTACTACCGGCAGCGGTTCCGTATCCAATGCCCAAATCGTATAAGGAGAATAAGCATCCGCCGCCGAAGGCTCCCCTACTTCGACCGGACCCCCGGCCCGGGCTTCGGCAAGGCTCCCCAGCCGAACATCCACATCCGCCCCTTCGGTCCAGGTTTGCGGCCCGGGCCCGGCGCCATCGGGCGCTTCGGCGGAAACGAGAAAGGCTGGTTCGGGGAAACGATCGAGGCTCCGCCGCGCCTGGAAGCCCCGGTCCCTCAAGGCTTCTTCCAGCATTCGAGCCAATTCCCCGGACCGCTCGTCGCGAACGGGATAACATCGGATACGCAAACCACTTGCCACGAAAACCACTCCTTCCAGAAAAAGCCGGAAACGTTCCTTGGATCAAAGCCGGAACGCCTCAACGCCGGCCACCATAGGCCTACGCGCCCATGGTGTCAAGCCGAGGTGGTAAGGAAGAATGGAAGAAAAAGAAGATACTACAACGGATTACACGGATTACACGGATAATTGAAATCGAATTCCTTCCGAAAAAGCGGACGGCTGACGGCTGATCGTTGGCAGTCCGCCGATAATGCCAGCTCGTTTTCAAAGGGCTCCTATACGCCATGAAGTCCGCTCGTGACCCAACGGACAAGAAAAACCCTGGAATTTCCCTTGACCCGGAGCCCGGGGATTCATTATCAAGGGCGTCATGCGCGTGAATCTGGAACAAGAAGAACGGATCGCCTTGGTCCGGGGGTTGTTCGGCCGGGTGGTCCCGCATTACGACCTTCTGAACCATGTGTTCAGTCTGGGGCGGGATTTGTTTTGGCGACGAGCGGCGGCCAAAAGAGCGCGGGTTTTTTCCACGGGCCGGATTTTGGACGTGGCTTCGGGCACGGGGGACCTTTCCTTGGCCTTAGCCGAAGCCCATCCCGGAGCCCGGGTGGTGGGCGCGGATTTCACTCTGCCCATGCTGGTCCGGGCCTTGGATAAATACCGCCGCCGAAATCCTCCCCATCCGGCCGTGGTCTGCGGCGACGCCCTGCGGTTGCCCTTTCCCGACGCCGGGTTCGATTCGGCCGCCATGGCCTTTGGCATCCGGAACATTCCGGACCGGTTGGGGGCTCTAAAGGAAATCCTCAGGGTCCTGGCGCCCGGAGGCCGGTGCCTGGTTCTGGAACTCACCTTCCCCCGCTGGCCTCTGATCCGAAAATTCTATCATTCCTATCTCAACCGGTTGATCCCCAAGCTGGGCGGGCTGATTTCGGGCCATGAACTGGCGTACCAGTATCTGGCCGATTCCATTATGGATTTTCCTCAGCCGCCGGAATTTGTGGATATGATGAACCAAGCCGGGTATGTTCGCGTGGGGTACCGAGGATTCACCTTCGGAATTTGCGCTTTGTACTGGGGAGAAAAGCCCTGAACGTCCACCCGCCGGGAATCGGCTATCCCGCCAGATGGAGCCAGAAAACGTAGGAAACGGCGGATAAAAGCGTGCCGATGGAAACCATGGCCGTCCCCAGTTCCGGATCCCCGCCCATTTCCCGGGCCATCACGTACGTCAGCGTGGCCGTGGGCGCGGCCAGAAGGATCAGCCCGGGCCGGTAGTCGGCGGCGGGGATATCCCAGGCGCGGTACAGCAGCCAGCCCAACAGCGGTAATAGCCCCAGCTTAATCACGGCGGCCCCGAGCGCCGGCCGCCAGCGGCCCCGCATCTGGTCCAAAGACAACCCCGCGCCGATCAGCAGCAGGGCCAAAGGCAGGGACATGCCGCTGATGATCTTGAGCATCCGGTCTACCACGCCCGGAACCTGAAGATGAAAATAGGAAACCGCCATCCCGATCAGGGCGGAAAGGATGACGGGATGGAAGGCCACTTTCTGAATCCAGAACCAGGGTCCCGGACGAACGCCTCCCGCCTCGATCTTACCCCCTTCCAACTGATACACCGCCACGGCCAGCAGATTCTGGATCAGCATCACGAACCCGGCCAGCAAACTGGCCTGGACCAGCCCCGGTTCCCCCAAGGTGTAAAGGGCCACCGCCAGCCCCACGTATCCCAGGTTGCCGTGGAACCCGCCCTGGTTGAGGGTGGCCGCCGGCCCGCCCTTCATCCGGAACAGCCGGGTCAGGGGCCACCCGGCCAGAACTCCGGCCGCCACCGGAACCAGAGTCGCCGCCACCAGGGAAAGCCGAAAATGAGCCGCGAGATCGGCCTGAGCGATTTCCCGAAAGATCATGGCCGGAATGGCTACGTAGTAGACCAGACGATTGGCCGGCGCCAGGAACGTTTCGGGCAACAGGCTCAAATGCCGCAACCCCAGCCCCAGCAGCATGACGATGAAGATCGGCAGGATGGTGAAGAAAATGTCCGCCATGAAAAAGCCTTTTGTCCTTACCGACTGCTCCAAATAATGGGATCCGACCCTACAACAAATACAATATCACTCCTGATCCTAGGAAGTTCTTTTTGTTGAACACGGCAACTTTGGCGTTTGTCTTCCGACCGGAGGCGGCTATGTATGCATCGGCGAATTCCTGACCGCTGGACCGGGCCAGCCGGATTGCTTCCACCACCAGGTCCCCCTCCGTCAGTTGCATGCTTCTCAAGGCGACGATGGCTGAAAGAACGTCCAGAACATGTTCCTTGCTAAGGATATAGGCCGCTCTGAGCGTCCAGGTGATTTCAAAAGAGAACCGGGGGCCGGTCACAACGGCAATAAATCCATCGTTCGCTTTTTTAAACAAATCGGATGCCTGCTCATACCGGCCCTGATCGTCCCTGGTAAAAAAGCGAAGGAACACTTTGGAGTCAAGGGAACTGAAAGCTCGCCTTCCCCCTTGCTCCACGCCGCGGATTCCCGTTCCCCAAATTCACCCAGAGGCCGCGCCGGATAGTCAAGGCCCGGCCTTGGAGGCCGGAAAGGGCGGTCTCCTGAGGGGTGTATCGTTCAGCCTAAAAACCTGGCCCCGTCGGCCCGGGCCATCCCTTTGGCCAGGATCCGACCGTTTACGGCCTCCTCGGCCATTGTGAGGTAGAGCCCTTAATAAGCATGTTCTAAATCTTTGGCGTTTCTTTTACCGTACTGGGAATCTGCTTGATTATTTCAATCAACTTATCGTAATACGTTGTATCCACCCAATAGTAATTCTTCAGGTTTTCCTCCCATAGCTCAAAATCCAACGTACATCCGTCCCACCAGTTATTTCCCGTCCACTTCCTCTTCACCTTAAATGCTCCAATAATTGTTTCTGAAGGGATTGTGTCCTTGGCTAAAGCGATCTCCTGCCCCAGCATGATTAGTTTCAAGTATTCTTTGTGAGGAGCGAAAACATTTTCATTTGACTCGCTGATGGTTTTTTGAATTTGAAACGTATTAAAAAACTGATAGGCGTAAAAAACATATAAATAAGTAATGTCTTCAGATGGAGCACTCTTGGGAAGAGGAAAAAAGCAGGCGGCGGCCGGGTTATGGGATGCGCAGACACCCGATTCGGAAAAAAGATCGAAACGCGGAGCACTGCCGATAACCCCAACGGTCGTTTCTTTATCCATGGTGAGCGTACGGAAAACCGGCTTGGCCCAATCCTGCCTGGGAGAAAATCCAGATAGAAATATTTGCGAAGGCGGCCGATCATCACCACGAAAGGCAAGAGCGAAACCTTTATCACGTAAACTATCTGGAATAGCCACTAAAGGCATATCACCCTTGGCGCATTTGATAAAATCGTTGAAATCTTGAACATCTTCTTTAATACTGATTAATTGTCCGTCCTTCAATAAATTTCCATTTACATCTTGAGTCTGATTGCCGGCCAAATCCTGAACGGTATATTTGTATTTGGATTGGCCTTTTTTCGCCGGTAGATCCAGGGCGCTGCTGATCACCTTCACCCGCTTATCAACGTCCGCCTTCTTCCAATAGGTATTGGGTTTGATCACCCGATCGGATATGAGAAGCCTTCGGTCTATGTTCCAAAGTTTTTTAACGGTTTCTCCTGGAGCGCACACCTCAAGGTCATATAGGCTCGGTGGCCAATCTCGCCTTACCAGTATTACTTTGCACATGAGAAAACCATTGCCATATCGAACCATGTCACCTTTTTTGAACGGCATCACTCAACCTCCTGAACCAGAATTTTACGCCGAATCATCCACTCGTTTTTTGCTTATATATTCAACCGTTGATTAAATTTGTCAAGTTTTTTCCTGTTCGCCTACGTAGTGAAAATATGGTTCTTCGCTGTTTGGTGTGGGTAACTGGGGACCGGGGGAAGATCAGAAGTGAAAGAAAAAAAACTCGTTGTCGGCCGCATCCATAACAATTTGGTATAATACAGTATTTTACGGATAGCGCATAGCGGTCGCCCTTTTTTTCTCTTTCATTTCACTATTCGCCCATTCAAAACAGCGAAGAACCGTTTTTATGTTTGGATGAGTTCGAGTTCGCGAAACAGTTCTATGGGAAGCCGTTCAGCCAGCGCCGGCATTTCTTAGGGCGGCTTTGCCATGAGGCCCAAGTCCGCCCGTTTGGTTTCCATGCGATCCGTCACCGGACGGCCTCTATCTTATACCACCAAGGCGAGCCCGTGGCCGTTATCCAGGCGGTTTTACGGCACCAAAGCCCCACCCACGCGACCCAATACCTTCACCGCCTGGGCCTGGAGCAGTCGCGGGCGGCGCTGGAAGGGCT
>JAGVGV010000118.1 GCA_020056895.1 Deltaproteobacteria bacterium | reverse complement strand
GGATTTTTCCAGTTCACAGCGGTAGCAATACGGCGCGGGCAGCCGGACGGCGTCGAACAGGAGGGGCTTGTAAATGGAATGGAACAGGTCCATACCGCCCACGCTCACCGCGCCGATCGTATCGCCGTGGTACGCCAGGTTCAGGGCCGCGAACCGGGTTCGCTGAGGAGAACCGGTTTGTTGTTGGTACTGGAAGGCAATTTTCAGACCGATCTCCACGGCGGTGGCGCCGGCGTCGGAATAAAAGGTGCGGGTCAGGCCCCGGGGGGCGATTTCGGCCAGCCGGGCCGCCAGTTCAATGGCCGGCGGGCTGGACAGGCCCAACAGAGTGGTGTGCGATATCTGGTCCACCTGCTGGTGGATGGCCTGGTTGATCACCGGGTGGCTGTGGCCGTGAACGGTGACCCATAAGGAGGATACACCATCCAGGTACCGGCGGCCGTGAACATCGATCAACCAATCCCCTTCGCCCCGTTCGATGATCAGGGGCTCTTCGTTCAGCCAACCCCGCATCTGAGTAAAGGGATGCCAAAGATATTGATGGTCCCAGCCTTTAAGCAATGGATAACGCGGCTCGTGCATGGTCTCCCCCCGTGGCCTGGACTGTTCTTTTCCTGGGGCCGCCAGGGAGCCCGAAGGAAGCGTTTTCTTACCATGAACCAGGGGTACGGAGCAAGGGGGCCGGCCCGGGGGCTTCATTTCAGGTTGCCGGACCGAGGTCGAGGCCCCCGGCTTTTATAAAGCACCACGGAAAACCGAACGGGAACCCAAAAAGCTCTTGACAAGATTCTGGGGGTGATTATTTTAGGGCCGAATGGGAACCGAACCGGAGGTGTTTTCATGCCGATCTATGAATACCAGTGTGGGTCTTGCGGCCGCCTTGAGGAAGTGTTGCAGAAAATGTCGGACGCGCCCCTTTCGGCCTGCCCCGAATGCGGCGGATCCGTGTCCAAATTGATGAGCATGAACAGCTTTCACCTCAAGGGCAGCGGCTGGTACGTGACCGATTACGCTCGCAAGAACGGCCCCGGGGGCTCCACCGCCAAAACGGATAAATCCTCGGCCGCCGCTCCCGCCGCCGAAAAGAAAACCGAAACCAAAACGGAATCGGCCTGTACGGGTGGCGAAACCGTCTGACCCGTTTTTTATATAGGTTTTTTATCGATCGAAACGACAAGCAGCCCCTTTTCGGCTGCTTTTCGTGTTTCACCCGAAAATTTTTTTCGGGGTATTGAAAGGAGCGCCTTCCGGTGCGGATTCCTCTTGCTCAGGCGGCCCAAATCGCCCTGGCGGAAAACGGCCTGCCCCAGGAATTGGCCCACGAATGGGCCTTGCTGGACCGGCCCGAAGACATCCACCTGCTGATGGCTCAGGCGAACTGGCTCCGGGCCCGAACCCGGGGGGACGAGATCGACCTGTGCGCCATCATCAACGCCCGGTCCGGCCGTTGTTCCGAGGATTGCTCCTTTTGCGCCCAATCCGCGCATCATGGCGGCCGAGCCGACGTATATCCCTTCCTGGAACCGGATCAAATCATGGCCGCCGCCCAAGTGGCTCAAAAAGCCGGCGTCCGGCGGTTTTCCATCGTCACCAGCGGCCGGGGAACTCCGGGCGGGGCGGAAATGGACCGGGTGGACCAGGCCATAAAGGGCATCGCCGGGCTGGGGCTCTCCCCTTGCGCCTCCCTGGGACTTTTAGATGCGGATGGGGCGGCCCGCCTGAAAAAAGCGGGGCTGGTCAGTTACCATCACAATCTGGAAACGGCGGCTTCGTTTTTTCCTCAAATTTGCACCACCCATCCGTACGAGGACCGGATCCAGACCATCCGCCTGGCCCGGTCGGCCGGGTTCCGGGTTTGTTCCGGAGGCATCATCGGGCTGGGGGAAAGTCCGCTCCAGCGCCTGGAACTGGCTTATACTCTAAAGGAATTGGCTCCGGAATCCATCCCGCTCAATTTCCTGAACCCCATCCCCGGCACCCCGCTGGAACACCAGCCGGCCTTGAAGCCCATGGACATCCTGCTGACCATCGCCCTGTTCCGGCTGATTCTGCCCATGGCCGACATTCGGACCTGCGGGGGGAGGGAACGGAACCTGAGGGGTCTTCAGCCGCTGATGTTTCTGGCCGGAGCCAATGCCACCATGGTCGGCAACTATTTGACCACCACCGGCCGAAACCCCGAGGAAGACCTTCGGGACATCCAGGATTTGGGACTCCGCCTGGCCGGGGCGCCCGAACGGTGATTTCAGGCGGGATTTCTCTCTCGTTCCTTCCCGTTGGCGGCTTCCCCCAAGCCATGAACCATGGTATGGAAGGGGAAAAACGCCGGCCGAGGAGGAAACCATGGGGGAAACCATCCAATTGGAACGGGTGGACGACACAGCCGTTCTGGTGTTGAACCGGCCCCGGGCGTACAACGCCTTCGACCTGCCCATGATCCGGGACCTGGCCGATCATCTGGTGACCTTGGCTTCGGATTCGTCCGTTCGGGCGGTGGTGCTGACCGGAGCGCCGCCGGCGTTTTCGGCCGGAGGCGACCTTCGTTGGGCTTCGGCCTGGCCGGCGGGTCCTGGCGCGGCCTTTCACGAACTTTCGGCCCGGTTTCATATGGCCATCCAGACCATCCGCCGGATGCCTCAGCCGGTGATCGCGGCGGTCAACGGCATGGCCGCCGGCGGCGGGTTTTCCCTGGCTCTGGCCGCGGATTTCCGGGTGATGGACGAAACGGCCGAAATGCGCCAGGCCTTCACCTCCAACGGGTTGTCCATGGATGGCGGAGCCACGTTCATCCTGCCCCGGTTGGTGGGGCTGGCCCGGGCGTTGGAAATCGCCGCGTTCGATGAACCCATTCCGGCGTCCAGGGCGCTGGCCTGGGGGTTGGTCACCCGCGTGTCACCCGCCGGACGGGCCCGCGAAGAGGCCCTGGTTCTGGCCCGGGACCTCGGCCGGAGGTCCGCCGTCAGTTGGGCCTGGTCCAAAACGCTGTTAACGGATTCCCTGGCCACATCGTTTGAAACCCAGATCGAACGGGAACGCTTGGGGTTGAAATCCGCCGCCCTTTCCGCCGACGGTCGGGAAGGTTTGGCCGCCTTCGCGGAAAAGCGGCCGCCGGTGTTCCAGAAACGTTGACATCCGGGCGGCCGGCATGGAACAATACTCCCTTAAGGAATCCGGCGCCGCGAGCGCATTCGGCTGCTCAGCGCACTGCCCCCCAAAGATTCGGACCCGGCGTACCAGGAGGCGCGGCCATGAGGCATCCCGTCATCGTGATCCTGTTTTTCATCGGTTTGATTTTTTTCGTTTATCTCAACATCATGATGGATATCACCTGGAAGGAACTGGTGGCCGGATACTGCCTGATCCTGATTATGTTGTTCACCATCGTTATTTTTAAACAGATGGAAAATATTTCGGAAAAGGCGGAAAACCTGGACCGGATCAATACCACTCTGGAAGCCAGTCTGGAAAAAATCATCAACCGGCTCGAAAGCATTGAATCCCGGTTAGGGGGACGGTAGCGCCCAGGCCATATAATCGGATCGGAAAACGATCCGGGGTGGGACGGTCCGCCCGGGATCTTGCTTTTCTTTTTCATCGGAATGATTGACAGGTCTCCTGAGTCCCCATAAAATCGTATCATGCGCTTGGGGGCATGACGTACGTACTTCACGTGGAATACCCGCCGTTCTTTCCGGAAGCGATGATCGGATCGCCGGGAGGAGATTATGACCGAGACCGTGGAGCGTTTTGCTCACACCCAGGGACTCTTGGATTTCCTGGAGGGTGAAGCCGCCCTGCCCGAACCGGAAGCTCCGTTTTGGAATGACATGGAACAGCGGTACGGGGCCATGGTTTATTCCGATATCCTTTATCATTTGACGCATATGCACATGG
>JAGVGV010000727.1 GCA_020056895.1 Deltaproteobacteria bacterium | reverse complement strand
CGAATCCGACCGAATCGGATTCGGGTTAATACCTCAAAGAGAGAAGGAGGGTGCGGAATGAAAGCGTGGATGAAGGCATGGGTGTTTCTTTTGGCCGCCGCGGTGTTGATCGGTTTCGGGACCGGGGCCCGGGCCGAGGAGCCGATCATTCTGGGGGCGCCGCTTTCGACCGGGTTCCTGTATGGCTGGGACGCGGAAAAAGCCATCAAACTGGCCGTCGAAGAGATCAACGCGGCCGGCGGAGTGAAGGTGGGCGGCGCTCAAAGGCCCTTTTCCGTGGAGGTCATCGACACTCGGGACCTGGAGCCGGGCGTGCCGGTGAGCGAGGCGCTTCTGGCCGTGGAAAAGCTGATCCTGGAAAAGAAAGCCGACTTCCTGGTGGGCGGTCCGGTCCGGTCCGAGGCGGCTCTGGCGGCCATGCCCCTGGTCTCCAAGTACAAAAAGATTTCCATCGTCACCAGCGGCGTGCTCACCCCGGCGTTCCATGCCAAAGTGGCCGAGGAATATGAGAAGTACAAGTATTCCTTCCGCATCCACGGCGAAGCCAAATGGCTGGTCAACGAAATCGCCACTTCGCTGATGGAGATCAAGGAAAAATTCAAGCTGGACAAGATGTTCATCATGGTCCAGGACGTGGCCCACGCCCGGGCGGCCGGCGAAATTCTTAAAAAAGTGATCGAGCCCAAAGGCTGGACCGTGACCGGCATGGAAGTTTTTCCCACGGGCACGGGCGATTTTTCCATGGGCCTGCTCAAGGCCAAGAAAACCGAAGCCCAAGTCCTGTCCATCTGGATGGACATGCCCGAAAGCTCGATTCTGCTCAAGCAATGGTTCGATATGAAAATCCCCGCGCTGCCCTTCGGCTCCACCCTGGCCGCCGCCGAGCAACCGGGCTTCTGGAAGGCGACCGAGGGCAAGGGGCAGTACTGCCTGGCCAACGTGGTCAACGCCGGCAACGCCCCCAGCGACGCCACGGAATGGACCATGAAATTCTATAACGCGTACGAAAAGAAGTACGGCCTGCCGCCCGAAGGCCTGGGTTCTTCCAGCAGCTACATGGCCGTTTACGTGTTGAAGGAGGCCATTGAACGGGCCGGAACCCTGGATTCGGACAAGGTCCTCGCCGAACTGGAAAAGACCGACATCATGGGCGTTTATGGACGCCTGCGCTTCGATCCAAAATCCCATCAGGTCATCCCGGCCTTCGATCCGAAGGAAGGCGCGGTCGGGAGCATCTTCCAGTGGCAGGACCAAAAGCGGGTGGTGGTCTTCCCCAAGAGCATCGCCAAAGGCGAGATTCTGCTGCCGCCCTGGATGGTCAAATAACGGATGGAACCCAAGGGGAGCGCTCCGCCATGGGGCGCCCCGCCAACCTGGCCAATAGGCCGTGATTAAAACGAGGGATAGACCCGGAGCGGACGGAACCCATGGATATCGTGATCTACGGTCTGATCAACAGCGTGGCTCTGGCCCTGACGGCTCTGGGCTTCGCCCTGGTCTACGGCACCAGCCGGCTGCCGAATTTTTCCCACGGCGCTTTGTACGTTGTCTGCGGCTTCATCACCTGGACGTTTCTGCGTGTTCTCAAGCTCCCCTACGTGGTGAGCATCGGCCTGGCTATTCTCATTACCGCGGTGATCGGCGGATTGATTTACCAGTTCGTCCTGATCCGCATTCGAGGCATGGCCATCAGTGAAATCATCGCTTCGTACGCCATTGGCCTGGCGATTCTGGAAGGTTTCCGGTGGGGCGGATTCAAGGGCATGACGTATACCCTGCCGGTTTTCGTGGAAGGCGGCGTTGATCTGTTCGGCACCCCGGTGGACTGGCACCGGATTCTGGTGGTTCTGATCGGGGCCGGAGTGGTGGCGGGTTTGTGGTTCTTCACGCACTACACCCGGATCGGATTGTCCCTCCGGGGGATGGCCCAGGACGAACGGGCCGCGCTGATGCTGGGCATCGATTCCGACGTTACGGCCGTGGTGGCCATGTCCTTCGGGGCGGCCCTGGCCGGTCTGGCCGCCGTGCTTTTGTTGCCTTTGGGCAATATCGTGGTGGAAGCCGGGTACAACGTTCTGCTCCTGGCCATTGCCGTATGCATCGTGGGGGGCTTGGGAAGCTGGGTTGGAGCGGTGATGGCCTCGTTCCTGATCGGTTTCGCCCAGATTCTGACCACGGTTTATTGGGGGACCCATTTTCAGATGGTGGTCGCCCTCTTGGCCATCATCCTGACGTTGATCCTCCGGCCGTCCGGCCTGTTCGGCCGCCAAAAGGAACTGGAAGAAAGGGTGTAACGTTGGAAACAAATCAACTTCGCAAGGAACGGCTGGACCGGGGCGTCAAGGTCCGCACCGACGGAATCTACGCCCTGATGGGCCTGCCTGAACTGGCCTACCTGGCAGCCCCCCGTCTGGTCCTGATTCTGGGGATGCTTCTTCTACCCCTGGTCATGCCGGGCCAATATTGGAACCGGGTCATTTCGATTGTTTGTATCTATGCCTTCCTGGCCCTCAGTTTCGACTTTTTGGCTCATTATGTCGGGCTGGTTTCCCTGGGGGGGTCCCTATTCATCGGCGTGGGCGGGTACATTGCCGCCATTTTGAACAGCCGCCTGGGGCTGCCGCCGATGGCCACCGTGCCGCTGGCCACTCTGGGCGGGGCCGCCATCTGCACGCTGCTGCTCCTGCCCTGCCTGCCCCTTCGCGGCGTGTATTTCGCCATCGTCACCCTGATGTATCCCCTGGCTCTGGCCCGTGTCATCGAGGCCCTGAATATTTTGGGCGGCACCGACGGCATTATGGGCATCGACAGCTTTGCCAACCCCTGGGTGGAAAGGTACCTGGTCATCGGCATCCTGCTGGCTTTTCTGTTCGGCATGCGCCGCCTGGTCAACACGGACCTGGGGTTGGTGTTCCAGGCGGTCAAGGACAACGATCAGGCGGTGCGGGCGTCGGGCATGAACGTGACCTGGTACAAGGTCATCGCCGTTTTCATCGCGGCGGCCATGGGCTGTTTGGGCGGCGCCTGCCTGGTCCACATCTACATGTGGTCCGGCATCAGCCAGTTGGCCCTGGACTTTTCCATTCTGCCCATCGCGGCCACGGTCATCGGCGGGGGCGGCACGCTGGTGGGTCCGATTCTGGGTTGCTTCATCCTGGTGCCCATCAGCGAGCTTCTGCGGGAATTCGGCACCCTCCGGATCGTGTTTTACAGCCTGATCCTCATGGGGTTCATCGTGTTCCGCAGCGAGGGGCTTCTGGTGTACGGCGCCCGGAAGTACCACCAGTTCGAACGGTGGGTCAAGGTATGAGCGTCGAACCGATCCTTAGACTGGAAAAAGTGACCAAGGCCTTCGGAGCCGTTCTGGCCCTCAATCGGGTAAGTTTCGATGTCTACCCCGGCGACATCCTGGGCATCATCGGCCCCAATGGCTCGGGCAAAACCACCCTGGTCAACAGCATCACCGGATTCGTGAAAAAAACCGAGGGCCGGGTCTTTTTCAAGGGCCGGGACATCAGCGGCCTGCCACCTCACCGGATCGCCGACCTGGGGGTGACCCGCACCTTCCAGATCATGCGGCCCTATTACACGCTGCCCGCCTTCAAGAATCTGGTCATCCCGCTTTTCTCGCCCCGGGCCAAGCGCACCGGCGGCTGGCGCGGCGGGGGCAAGCTGGGCGACCGGCACACGGTGAGCATCGACATTCTCGAGGAGATCGGTTTCGAACGGGAATCCTTCGTCCCGTACAAACTCGCCTCCTCCCTGCCCACCGGGTACCT
>JAGVGV010000109.1 GCA_020056895.1 Deltaproteobacteria bacterium | reverse complement strand
CGTTTGATCAAGTTGCTTGAAAAGGCGAAGCGTAAAGCGGTGATGCTGAATCCTGAACAGGATCGAGTTGTCTCCGTCTACCATGTCTTTTGACGAAGGAACAGGAGGAAGGTAATGGAAAGAGAAAAATTGTTGGTCAAAGCTCTGCGTAAACCGACCCCAGTCATGGAACAAACCTTAGACTATTGGAAAAGGGAAAGCTACCGGATGAAGAAGGATGATTACGTCTGGCATGCTCTTTTAGTCAGCGCCTCGACCATGGGCAATTCCAGGGGATATGAAGGTCTTATCCTAAACACAAAGACCTATGATAAAGTCGCCTATGACACGGTTCACCGAAAAAGCCTCAATCAAAAAATAGCCGCAATCGATTTTATAGGGCCGCTACAGGAAGCGAAAGTTCGTATGCCTCCAAAAAAGGCCGAGTATCTAAATACCAATTTTCACACTATTCAGCGGATGGGCGGAGCGGAAACAGTCAAACAATTGATCCTATCACTTTCAGGACGCCAACGAAAAATCGACTTCATGAAAAAGACTTTCGCGGGTATCGGCGATTTTTACGCCCGAAACATCTGGATGGATGTGTATCATTCTGATTTTCGGGACAGTATCGCCATTAATAAACGCATCAAGCAGGTTTCGATGGCGCTTGGTCTTCGTTTCAATTCCTACCACGAACATGAACAGTACTACCTTCAACTCGCTCGAAAAGCTGGACTTGAAGGATGGGCGTTAGATCGACTCCTCCATAACCATCTTGCTGAATTCTTGGCTGTGATTTCATAAACCCTAAGCCAGAGCAGTATCAGCCCCCGGGAACGTCCTTGTTTCAAGAACGTCCCCTGGGATTCATGGATCATATCATTTCCGTGAGCACGTCCGGGTTTTCGGTCTGGTCTTTCCGGATCAGATCGATCAGGCGGCGGGTGATGGGTCCGGGCGTGCCATCGCCCACCGGCCGGCCGTCCCAGGTGGTCACGGGCACCACGTCGATGGAGGTGCCGGTGAGCAGGACCTCGGGGCAGCGGGCCGCCAGGTTCCGGTCGATGTCGGTGATGTCCACCTTTTTGAGGAGTCCCTCGCGGACCAGGGTTTCGGTCAGTTCCATCACCCGGGTCATGGTCACGCCCTTGAGCACCCGTTCCAGGCCGGGAACCAGCAACCGGCCGTCGTCCGAGACCAACAGAATGTTTTCCGTTGACCCTTCCGCCAGGAAGCCGTTTTCATCCCAATTGACGGCGTATTCGACTCCAGCTTCCTTGGCCGCCTTTTTCACCAGCACGTTGCCCAGGTAGTCGCAGGACTTGATGTTGGCGAACAGGGGGGGCTTGACCGGAACCGGCGCGGAAATGATGGCCACGCCCCGCTCGTAATGCTCGGGCGGCGGAGTTTTCAGCCGGGTGATGACCACGTACAGGATGCTTTCGGGGCATTCGAAGGGATTGGTGGAAAACCCGCCCGGTCCCCGGCTGATCATAACCCGGACGACCACGTCGGCTTCCCCGGCCGCCCGGATCGAAGCCCGGACGATCTCATCGATCCGGCTGTAATCCGCTGGCATTTTAAGATCGATGCCCTTGGCCGATTTTTCCAGCCGAGCCATATGCTGGGTGAAACAGTACGCCCGGCCGCGAACGCATTTGAACACATCGAACACCGCGTCGGCCCGATGGACCAGGTGATCGTCCACCGGCACGGTCATCAACACCGGGTCGGTCACGATCCCCTTCCAGATGCCCGAATACATGGCCAGGTACCCGGCGTGATAGGGTTTCCTCAGCCGGGCCATTCCCGCCGAAAGGTCCTGAATGGAAAAAACAGGTACGGTCATAGGTTCCCCCGGGCCGGAACTTCGGCCCTTTTCCATGGATGATTGGCCTTACCTTTTAACACAAAACCCCCTGCCGGGTCCAACCGGGAGAGCATGGGTTTCGTTGGGGATGGAACGTTCCGATCCTCCGCCCCGAACGTCTCAGGAATGGCAGGCGCAGGGGCCCTGATCCGCCGCGGCCCGCATCCGGGAAATGGTTTCCCGGTAATCGGACGTGCCATATATGCCGGAACCCGAAACGATCACGTTGGCTCCGGCCTCGACCACCAACCGGATGTTGTCCACCTTGATCCCGCCATCCACCTGGATATCCAGGTCGAGCCCCCGGTGCACGGCGATTTCCCGAAGCACCCGAATCTTGGTGAGGGCCGATGGAATGAACGACTGCCCGCCGAACCCGGGGTTCACGCTCATCACCACCACCATGTCCAGGTCCTCCAGCACGTATTCCAACACGCCCAGGGGCGTGGATGGGTTCAGGGCCACCGAGGCCTTGGTGCCCTTTTCCCGGATGGCCTGGAGGGACCGGTGAAGGTGCGGCGACACTTCGGCGTGGATGGACAGAATCGAAGCGCCGGCCTGGATGAAGTCGCCGATGTATTTGTCCGGTTCCTGGATCATCAGGTGAACATCCAGGGGCAGGTCGGTCACCCGGCGGACGGCTTCCACCACCAGGGGGCCAATGGTCAGGTTGGGGACGAACCGACCGTCCATGACATCGATATGGATCAGGTCCGCTCCGGCATCGGCCACGGCCCGGACCTGTTCGCCCAGCCGGGTGAAATCGGCGGAAAGGATGGAAGGCGCGATTTTGATCATTCTTCTTCTCCTGATAGGATGGGAAAGGGCGGTTCGGGCAGGGGCGGCCCCCACCGAAGCGCTTCCTGGCCGTCGTCCAGAACGCGGCCCCAAGGGTCGCCGGGCAGAGCGGCCGCCAGGCGGACCTTTTCTCCCGGGGGATGCCATTGATCGGAAAGGTCCAGCGCCCGTGCGCCCAGGACCATTCGGAACTGGATCTGGTGCGGATAAAACCCGTACGGCACGTCGTATTCCACCAGGTGAAACACCAGTTCCTGAGCCAGGGTTTCGCGGTTCACGGTCAATTGGACTCCCTGCCCCGGGGCCACGCGCCGGCCGGGCGCCGGGTCCTGGAGCAGCACTCCGCCGGGCGGCCAATGAGACCGTTCCTCTTCGGTCACCCGGCCCAACTGGAGGCCGTAGGTTTCCAGGGCCATCAGGGCCAGGCTGTAGGGCTGGCCGGTCAGATCGGGCATGACCCGGTATTTCGGCCGAGGCCCCAGGCTGACCAAGAGGTCCACCGGGAACCCGGGTTTGACCAGGGTCAACGGTTCGGGCGCCTGAGCCAGTACCCGGCCTGAACTCGTGGGCCCGACCATATCGTGAACCTGGATCACCCGGCCGGTTTTCAGCTTTCCCAGCCGCAGCAGCGACGCGGCCTGTTCCAAAGGCAGCCCCACCAGTTCCGGCAGGGGAATGGCGGCCGATCCCTTGGAAACGATCACCTTGACCTCGCGGTTTTTTTTCAGCCGGGTTCCGGGTGCGGGGTCCTGATGGATAATATGGTCCTTGGGCACGGTTTCATCAAAATCCTGGCCCCGAAGGGAAAGGTACAGGTCCTTTTCGCCCACGGCTTTCAAAGCCGTAACCACGTCGCGGCCAGTCAGTTCGGGCACATCCACTTCCGGCCCGCCCCGCACCACCAGGTGGACGGTCAGCCAGGTCCCCGCCAACGCGGCGGCCAAAAAGCAAAGGCCGTACAGGCCGTATCGCCACCCGGTTCTCATGGTCTTCTTTGTAGCAGAAAACGGGCGCGGGGGTAAGGGTCCGCGGCGGGGAATACCCGTGAGGGAACGAAGAGGTCTTTTCGCGGGCTGAAATATCAGATATTATGGGGCCGGCATTCATTCCCCGGAGGCAGGACCATGAAACTCCCCAAACAAGGACTCCCCAAGGAAACGATCCTGGAACAACTTCAGACCTTTCAAAAACAGGACCTGGATTGGCGGTCCGGCCGGGTCTTCGGCTTTGTGTACGATCCCGGCGAGTCCGTGCGCGATCTGGCCAAGGAGGCGTACGGCCGGTTTCTGACCGAAAACGGCCTGGATTTCACGGCCTTTCCCAGCCTGCTCCGGTTGGAACGGGAGATCGTGGCCATGGCCGCGAACCATTTGGGCGGGGATTCGAACGTGGTGGGCAACTTCACCAGCGGCGGCACCGAAAGCATTATTCTGGCCGTAAAAGCGGCCAGGGACCGAGCCCGGGCGCAAAGGCCGGACATCCTAAAGCCTCAAATGATCCTCCCCGAAACCGCCCACGCCGCGTTTCACAAGGCCGCCCACTATCTGGATGTCCAGGTGGTTCCGGTCCCGGTGGACCCGGCGACTTTCCGAGCCGTACCCTCGGTGATCCGCGAAGCCATTACCGACCGGACCATTCTTTTGATGGGGTCCGCGCCGTCGTACGCGCACGGAGTGGTGGACCCCATCCCCGAAATCGGCCGGATTGCTCTGGAAAAAGGTCTGCCTTTCCACGTGGATGCCTGCGTGGGCGGGTTCATGCTGCCCTATTTCCGCCGTTTGGGCGGCAAGGCTCCGGATTTCGATTTCTCCGTGCCCGGAGTGACATCGATCTCCATGGACCTCCACAAGTACGCGTACACCCCCAAGGGCGCGTCGGTGGTGCTGTACCGGGATCCGGATTACCGGCGGCATCAAATCTTCGCTTCGGCCAAGTGGTCGGGGTACGCGGTGGTCAACGCGGCCGTTCAGAGCAGCAAATCCGGCGGACCCATGGCCGCGGCCTGGGCCGTGCTCCACTATCTAGGGGATGACGGGTACCTCGAAATCGCCCGCCGGCAGTGGGAGGCGGCCCGGGACCTGGCGGCGGGGATCGAGGCGATCCCGGGGCTCCGCCTGCTGGGCCGCCCCGATTTCTGCATGTTTTCCTTTACTTCGGATGAGGTGAACGTGTTTCTGCTGGCCGACCGGATGAACGCCCGGGGCTGGTACATCCAGCCGCAACTGGCCTTTGGGGCGTCGCCGGCCAACGTTCACTTGTCCGTGTCCACGGCCAATGCCGAGTGGGTTCAAGCCTTTTTGGCGGACCTGACCCAGGTGGCGGACGAGATCCGGGGCCAACGGCCGGACGTGCCCGAAGACCTGCTGGCCGCGGCCTCGGGATTGGACCCGGCGGCGCTTTCGGACCATGACGTGGATGGGCTCCTGGCCCTGGCCGGGATTTCCGGCGAGGCGCCCTCGCCACAGGCCATGGCCGGCATCAACCAGATCATGAACGCTCTGGACCCGGCCCTTCGGGAACGGCTGCTGGTGGCTTTCGCCAACCGGATTTTTCGTGGGTAAGGGGTTCGATTCCGCCCCAATTGGGAATGAAATGACACTATAATCATCGGTAAGTACAAGTATACTGTACAGACAAATCGCCCGATCCACCCTGGAAGACCGTTGCCCGCGAATCCGTCCCGGCCTTCAACGGAGGTTCCGCCGCCATGACCGACGCCCCCCGCCGAAAAATCCTTTGCCCCATCGATTTTTCCGGCCACACTGAAAAAACTCTGGCCGAAGCCCTGTTGCAGGCTGAAAAATTCGATGG
>JAGVGV010000104.1 GCA_020056895.1 Deltaproteobacteria bacterium | reverse complement strand
ATAGCGGGGAACAGCAAGACTTTCGACCAAAGCGGTCCCCCTGGCCGGGGAAAAAGAGACCTGGGTTCCTTGAACCGCTCCGGCCGGCCGGTCCGGCTCTATCGGTTCGTCAATGGCTCCTCGAAATACCTGTATTGCTCGGGCACGGACGCCGTGACCTGGCAGGCCGAAACCTATCTCCCCACGCCGGTGGGGGACGAGGAGATCAAGCAGGAAGGACTCTTGCTCCTGTCGGAGATCAACATCGAGCTCCCCCGGGACGACGCCCTGGCCGCCTTGTGCCTGCCTGCTCCGCCCGAAGGGGTGATTGGGGTGACGATCTTCGAAGGCCATTACGGCGACAACGATTTCGTGGTCCTCTGGCTAGGCCGGGTCTCCACCGTGAGCTGGCCGGACGATCAGCGGGTCCGGTTCGCCTGCGAAAGCGTGAGCGCGGACCTCAAACGGCCGGGGCTCCGGGCGCGGTATCAGCGAATTTGCCGCCACGCGCTCTATACCTCGGGGTGTGGGGTGGACCCGTCAGGATTCGAGGCGACCGGAACCGCGGCCGCGGTGAGTGGGACGACGATCACCGCCGCGGTTTTCGGGACCCAGGCGGACGGCTGGTTTATCGCCGGCAAGATTCAGGCGGGCGATGCGGTCCGGATGATCCTGACCCATGCCGGGACCACCATCACCATCACCGCCCCGATTACGGGATTGTCCGTCGGGGATTCGTTCACCGCCTGGGCCGGGTGCGACCATGCCCGGGGGACGTGTGAGACCAAGTTCGACAACCTGGACAAATACGGCGGGTTCCCCTGGCTGCCCAGGAAGAACCCGTTCAGCGGCGACGCGATCGTGTAGGGGGCCTCTGTCATGTATTGGCAAGTCCTGATCTGGGCCACGGTCATGGTCCTTTCGTGGCTCCTGGCCCCCAAGCCTCAGCAGCCGGAAGTCATGCACCCGGCCAGCTCCACGGATTTCGACGTGCCCGTGGCCGAGGAAGGCCGGCCGATTCCGGTGCTCTTTGGGACCCGGCTCATCTCTTCGGCCAACGTGGTCTGGTGGGGGGACATCTCGATTTCGCCGATCACCCGGAGCCCGGAACAGGGGAGCAAAAAAGGATGACCCCGCTGATCCTCACCTTGGAAGATTGCCGGCGGCATGGCTTTTGTTGCCGGGGAGTCAAGACCTGGCTGGAACGGAACGGCTGGGACTGGAAGACCTTCCGGGCCGAAGGCATGCCGGCCGAAACCGTGATCGGGACCGGCGACGCCATGGGCCGGGAGCTGATCCGGCGCGTGGAAAAGGATATCGAGGATGGGCGACGGGTTTAAAGAGGGTCCCAGCAGTCAACCTCAGGTGGTCGGGTACCATTACGGCCTCGGGGCCCACATGGTCTTTTGCCATGGCCCCATCGACGCCGTGACCCAAGTCCGGGTGGGGGAAAAGACGGCCTGGTCGGGGGCCAATACCGGCGGGCAAATCCATATCAACCAGCCCGACCTGAACGGCGGCGAGGACCGGGAAGGCGGGGTGGTGGGGGCGGTGGACATCGCCTTTGGCGCCGCCGGCCAGGGCCGGAACAGCTACCTTCAATCGGTTCTGGGAGCGGCCATCCCCTCCTTTCGGGGAGTGGTCTCCCTGATCCTCCGGCAATGTCGGGTTTCGGCCAATAACCCCTACGTCAAGCCCTGGTCCATCATCGGGAAAAGGATCATGACCCGGAGCGACGGGTCGGCCCAGTGGCATCCCACCGCCGCCGCCATTGGCTCCGACCTCAACCCCGCCCACATCATCCGGGAATGCCTGACGGATCAATCCTGGGGCCTGGGGTATGCCGAAAGCATGATCGACGACGTGACCTTCCAGGCGGCCGCCGACGCCCTCAAGGCCGAAGCCTTCGGGCTTTCCTTTCTTTGGGACCAGGACGGCACGTCCCTGGAAGACTTCGTGGTGGATGTGCTCCGGCATATCGACGGGTCCGTGGTCTTGAACCGGACCACGGGGTGGTTCGAGCTCCACCTGGCCCGGGACGATTACGACCTCGAAGACCTGGACGCCTTCGGCGAATCGGACATCACGGCCCTCGAGGATTTCACTCGGGGGGCCTGGGGCCGGGTGGCCAACGAGGTCTGTTTGAAATACACGAACCGCGACACCGGCAAGGACCGGACGGTCACGGTCCAGGACTTGGCCGCGATCCAGACCCAGGCCGGCGTCTATTCCACCACGGTCAACTACCCCGGCATCTGCGAGGACGCGCTTGCCGCCAAGGTGGCCACCCGGGACCTCAAGCAGAGCGTTTCCCATCTGGCCAAGATGACCATTTACGGAAACCGGAAAATGGCTCACCTGGGCGTGAACGATGTCTTCATCTTGAACTGGCCGCCTTTGGGCATCGTCTCCATGGCCGTCCGGGTGTTGCGGCCGTCCTATGGAACCCTCAAGGATGGCCGGGTGAAGCTCGAATGCGTCCAGGATGTCTTTGGGTTGCCCGACAGCGTGTACGCCGCCCCCGAGCCGTCCGCCTGGATCGACCCGGTCTCCGAACCCCAGCCGGCGGCCCATCGCCGGGTCTGGGAGATTCCCTATTGGACGATCATCCGGCGGGTGATCCCGGAATGGAACACCGGCGACTACGACCCCGAGGCCGGCCTCCTGGCCGCCATGGCCGCGAAGCCCGCCAGCGATTTTATGGCCTTCGTGGTCATGGTCCGGGAAGCGACCGGGGCCGACTTCGTGAACCGCTTGACCACGTCCTTCACCCCCAGCGGGACCCTGGCCGGCGCCGTGGGCCTGACCGACACGGTGTGGACCCTGACAAGCCCGGACGATCTCGAAGTAGTCCAAACCGGAAACTATGCCCTGGTGGACGACGAGCTGGTGGGTATTACCGGGATCGACCTCGAAAACAACCGGCT
>JAGVGV010000687.1 GCA_020056895.1 Deltaproteobacteria bacterium | reverse complement strand
ATCACCCGGGGGTCGCCCACGGCCAGGGGAAGTTCGTCCAGGCTGGGGTCAATGCCGCCGGTTTCGAAAAAAATCACCGCCCGGGGAGCATGGATGCGCTTGGCCACGGCGGCGGCCAGCATGGACAAGCCCGTGCCGGCGAACAACAGAACGCCGTCGGGCACCAGCCGTCCGGCGGCAATGGCCATCATTTCCTTTTTGGTGTAGGCCGGTTCAGCCATGAAACAATCGTCCTTCCCCCGCGTTCAAAACGTATATATCCATCCGAAACACCGGCTCGCGGCCAATACCGCCCTCAGCGGCGGTCCAGACCCGGGGCGTATCCCAGCCGGGGGTCGGCCGTCAGAGCGGTCCGGTCGGCCGGGTTCAGCAACCCCAGATACGCTTCGGGATCGACCGGGTCCAGCGCCCAGTCCTTAAGGTACCGTTGGAACAAAGCCTCGTCCCGGGCAACCTGGCCATACATCCTCAGGTGTCCGGGATCGTAATCGTAGTGAAAATGGCAGGCCGTGGGATGGGCTCCCCAAGGGGCAAGCACCACCGCGTCCACCATGAAGCCGGGCAGCACGTTCTGGCTGGGATCGTCCCGAAGCTCGGCCGCCGGGACGATCCGTTCGCACGAAACAATCACCCGGCCGGCGCTTTTGGCCTGTTCCACATCGGCGAAGGTCAATCCCCGGATCCGGACCGTGCCGTCATCCCCCACGCTCTGGGCGTGGATCAGGGCCACGTCCGGGTTCAGGGCGGGCAATAGCAGCACCCGGCCGCCCGGGCGGAAGGGATTGTCCATGGGAATCATCTTCCGGTCCGCCACGTTGGGGTTGTTCCGGGTATCGGGTGAAAACCCGGACAATCGTTCGATGTCCGTTCCCAGGCCCGTGAGGCACGGAATGAAGGGCAGCCCCAGGGACCCGGCCAGAAACCGGAGCGACATCTGGTAGTTGGAATAATCCTCCACCTCCAGCGTCCCCTCTTCGGCCGCCTTTTTGAAACGGATGCAGGTGGGCGCGAACCGGCCCGTACCGCCGTACGCGATCTCGATCCGGCCCACGCAACCGGCGCCGATCAACAAATCCATGGCCTGGCCGTGGGAATGGACCACCAGGTGAAGGTCGCGGATGCCCTGACGGATGATTTCCCGGGCCAGGGCCATGGGGTTCCGGTTCACCGTAAACCCGCCCAGGGTGATGGTCTGGCCGTTCTGAACGAAACGGCGGACCGCTTCGGCCGCCGTACAGAATTTGCCGCTTGGTTCCGGATGGGAATCCGGTTGGAGTGTCGTCATGATCGTTGGTTCCGATGAGTGGGGTCAGCGTTCCTTTTTGTAAACGTAATCCTGCACGCCGTCCTTGTACACCCGAACGGCGGTCCAATTTTCGTTCAGGACAAACGCGGCGATGCAGCGAGGCGTGGTGGAAATATGGGCGGCGGTCTTGTGGCGCATGCCCAGTCCGGGTTCGATATCGATCTTGATGTCGGAATCACATAAAATGTCCAACGCCGCGATCTGGCCGGCGCCCCGATCCACCACGATGGCGCCGTCCCGGTCGGGATCGGCCAGTTGGCGGAGGAATTCGCCCAGGTCTTTGTCGCCAATGTATTTGGGTTCCTGGCCCACCAGGGGGTTCTGGCCTTCGCGGTACGCGAATTCATCGATATCCTGGCCGTAATAATCCCCCAAAAGGATAAGAAGGCCGTGTTCCTTGCGAGGGGTTTCCTGCGTCATGGCCACCAGGGCCCTTAATATCCGCTGCTCGTATTCGGCGATGCGTTTGTTGGCTTCCAGGATTTTGGTCAGATTGACCGGCGCGCCGGTTCCGCTCACGCCCTTACCTCCCCTTTTCACGTCCATGGGCTTCGGAGTCCTTCCCCCAGGGTCACCGGCCCAGCCGTTCGGCGGCCCATTCGGCCAGTTTTTCCCGAAAAATTTTGGCGTTGTGCCGAATATCCACGGGAAAGGACTTGTGGAACAAAAACGTATCGATCTCCCGGGTCCGCTCGTTGGCCAGGCCCAGATTCCGAAGCTCGGCGGCCAACTGGTCCTTGTCGGCTCCGGAATCGTCCTTTTCCAGTTCGATCACGATCACCGGCTTCTGGCCACCCTTGGGTCCCACGCCCACCAAAGCGGACCGGAACACCCGGGGGTGGTTGTTGAAAACCGATTCGCAGGGGATGGTGAACAGCGTCCGCGTTCCGGTCTCCACGCGCTGGCTTTTCCGGCCGCAGAACCACAACCGGCCCTTGCCGTCCCGCCAACCCAGGTCTCCCATCCGGTGCCAGAACGTCTCCCCATCCACGATTTTATGCTGGGCATCGGCCTCGGGCCGTTCGAAATAGTGGCGGGTAACCACGTCGCCCCGGGCCGTCAGTTCCCCAATATCACCGTCGGGCGCCAACAAATCGTCGGACCAGGTGGGAATGGGATCGTCGGAAATCCGGATCACCCGGATGTCCATGCCTTCCATGGGCCGGCCCACGCACATGCCGTACCCCTGGTCGGAAAAATCCCGGGTATCCGCGAGAATTTCGTGGCTGCCGATGGATATGGTGGGTACGGCTTCAGTGGCGCCGTACGGCGTGTGCACCTGGGCATCGTCGCCGAGCATGCTGGAAAAGGTTTCGATATTGGCGGGATGAACCGGCGCTCCGGCGGAAATCACTCGTTTGAGCGACGGCAGCCGGATACCCTTTTCCTTGCCGTACCGGCCCACCCGATTGAGCAGCGCCGGCGACGCGAACATGTTCGTGACCCCATGGTCCATAATGGGTCCGATGATGTTTTCGGGCGCCACATGAGCCGGCCGGGTGGGGTCCATTTTGGGAATAATGGCCGTCATGCCCAGGGCCGGATCGAACAAGGCGAACAAAGGAAAGGTGGGCAGGTCGATCTCGCCGGGCTGGATGCCCCAGTGAGACCCCACCTGCCGGATCTGAGCGTCGAAGATGCCGTGGGTGTATACCGCGCCCTTGGCCGGGCCGGTGGAACCGGTGGTGAACAAAATGGCCGCGATCTCATCCCGCCGGGTGAGCGCCATGGGGAACGGCGTCCAGGGTTCGACCTTCAGGTTTTTCAGCGTCAGCCCGCCCCAGAACCACCGCTTGCCCACGGTCACCCAGATCCGAACGGTCTTGAAAAACCCGGGTCTGAAGGTCCGGAGGGCATGCGCCGGAGCAATGCCGATGAAGGCTTCGGGCCGGCCTTCGGCCAGGCACCGGAGCATCCGCCCCAGGCCCATGCCGGGGTCCACCACCACGGGCACCGCGCCCACCTTGAACAAAGCGAAAATAACCGAAAAAAAATCCGGACCCGGCCGGACCATCAGCACCGTTCGGGTCCCGCGAGTAATCCCCGCCCGAACCAAACCGTGGGCGTACGAATCCGATTCCCGCTCCAACTGCTCGAAGGTCAGGTGCGCGTATGCCTGGCGGCCGAATTTATCCTTTTCCGTGGGATACACCACGGCCCGCAGATGAGGGTGTTCCTCGGCCCGGCGCCTAAGATACGAGGCCACGTTGAACAGATCGCCGGGCTCCTTGGTCGGATCCATGAATCACTACCGTTCCGAGCCCAATGGATGGGCCGCCAAAAAATTCCTAATCAACACCAGGCAGGTGAGCGGTTCGTCCTCCAGAACGTAATGACCCGCCTGGTTCAGCATATGGGCTTCGGCCTTGGGGAACCGCCGCCGCCATTCCTCATAATACCAGGAATCGAAAACGAAGTCGTGCCGGCCCCAGATAAGCAGCATGGGCGCGTCGGCCAGGCGGGACAGGTTGTTCTGGACATGAGCCACCGCGTCGTAACTGGGGTCCCCGGGTTTCACGGGAATGTCCTGAACGAACCGCAGGGTGGCGATCCGGCGGGCCCAGGAATCATAGGGGGCCACCAGGCCGGCCCGGGCCTCGGGCGACAGCTTCTTGTACGCCGCCATGAAGGCCGCTCCTTGAGCGAACAGGTTCAAACCCAACACCGCCGGCACGGCCAGAGGCGTCAGGTTGCGGACCACCCAAAGCTGCCAGGGGATGCCCTTTTCCTTGGGTGGAAAAAACCCGGATGTGTTCAGCACCACCAAACGGCCCACCCGGTCGGGATGGTTCACGGCCCAGGCCAGACCGATGGCGCCGCCCCAATCGTGAACCACCAGGGTGATCTTTTCCGCCGGCAGGGTTTGGTCCATGAAGGCGGTAAAGTCCGCCACCCGGCTGTGGAACCGGTAATCGTATTGCTGGGGCGAAGGCTTGTCCGAAAGGCCGCAGCCAATGTGGTCCACGGCCAGCGTCCGGTATTCGGACGACAACCCCGTAATCAGGTTCCGATAATAAAACGACCAGGTGGGGTTCCCGTGCACCATGACCACGGCCTCGCCCTGGCCTTCGTCCACGTAGTGATACCGAAACCCGTTCCGGTCGAGGAAGCGGGAGGCGAACGGATAAAGGGCCTGAACGGCGGGGGAAAGAACGGTCATCTATGGCGTGCTCCATGGAAACGAATGGATGGCTCGACAATTCTTCTCGATCGAATCCGGATGGTCGGCCAAGGGGTTTCCGGAACTCCCCCGGCGGTACGGAACCTACCATGGTCCCGAATAATGTCAAGAAAAAGCGAAAAACGGCGGTATCCGTTCAGCGGGCTCCATCCCTCACTGAAGGTTCACTCATCGAAGAAAGGCATGCTTGACGGGAGGACTGGGGCGGGGATACATTGGTACCAGTGGGGAAAAACGGGGCTGGGCGTCCGGGAACGAAGTCCAACATCCCGGCGCGGGGTTGATCTGGGTTCAAATCCAATGCTTCCCGGTCGAGGCGGTTCATGAGGAAGATTCTTCGTTATCGCCATGTGGTGGGGTGGGTCCTGGGCGCGGCCGGTTTTTTCATGGTTTGGTGGGGGATGGGTTGGGCCGGAGCCCAGGAAATGCAAGGGTCTCCGGCGGCCAGTTCCTCTGAACCAGGGGTTCAACCCGAACCTTTGCCGATCCCCCCCGTCGGACCTTCGGGAGCGGTTCCCGCCGAACCCTCGGGGCCAACACTCGTTGAACCTTCGGGGACGGCGCCCGTTGAACCTTCGGAGACGGCGCCCGTTGAACCTTCGGGGACGCTTCCCGTTGAACCGTCAGGGACGGCGCCCGTT
>JAGVGV010000305.1 GCA_020056895.1 Deltaproteobacteria bacterium | reverse complement strand
GATCAGGTCCACCAGGATCACCCGGGTCCGGGCGGACAAGGCTGGCGCCTGGAGCCGCCAGAAGGTTTGGTCGCAAGACCAACCATGGACCATGACCACCACCGGGCCGCCCGTTCCCAGATCCCGGTAAAACACCCGGCGGCCTTGGACATCGGCGTACTGGCCGTCGTCGGCCGAGGCCGAAACCGACCCCAGAACCACGAAAAAAATGGATAACACGATAAAAAGGATATTCCTTCGTTCCCGTTTCATCACCCTGACTGCTCCTTAATCTCGGTTGACGGTCGATCCGGCCGCCATCAACTGACGGCCAGACGGAAACCGATGTCATGATCCCGATGGGTGGGCAGGTGATACTCGCGAAAGCCGGACCGGCACATCACGTCGCTGGTCAGCCAGCTTCCGCCTCGAATCACCCGGGGGTTCGGGGAATCCGGGTCTTCCCGGCCGTCGTCGGCTCGGTACGGATAGGCTTTTTCCACCGTGCTGGTCCATTCCCAAACCAGGCCGTGCATGTCATACAGGCCGAAGGCGTTGGGTTTTTTAAGGCCCACGGCGTGGGGTTGGAACCCGGCGTTGTCCGCGTACCAGGCATAATTTTGAAGCCGGCCGGCGCGGCCGTCGAAGCAGAAATCCCCCGAAAAGCCGGCGCGGCAACAAAATTCCCATTCGGCTTCGGTGGGCAGGCGGAAGGCGTCGGAGTTCGTCATTTCGGCCAGTTTGGCGATGAATTTGTGGGTGTCGTGCCAACTTACCGATTCCATGGGCCAATCCCAGCCGCCCTTGTATGTGGCCTTGTTTCCACCCATAACCCGGGTCCACTGAGCCTGTGTGACCGGGGTTCGCCCCATATAAAAAGGCCGGACCCGGGCCACGTGCCGGGGGGCGAAATCGTACCGGTTGAAGCCCGGCTGGCTTTCGATCTCCCGAACCCGGGCCTCGACCGCGGCCAAGTCCCTTGGATCGGGAGTCAGGTCGTCCGTGCCCATGATGAATTCGCCGCCTTCGACCAGGATGAATTCCATGCCGATGCGGTTCACGATCTTTTTCTTCAAGGGTTTTTCGTTCACGTTTTCGGTCATTCCTTGTCCTTCGGATCGGTTCGCCTTCCCCCTGAAAGCCTTCGGCGTTCCTTGATGGAATTCGCTAAAGTCCCCGGAGGGGAAGGAACCGAAAGATGCCGCCTCAGGTGGCCTGGCGGATGGCCTCGGCCGCCGTGGCGATCTCTTCGGGGGCGCCGGGTTTGAGGTCCCAGTTGGCCACGGGCAGATCGTCCGGCCGCCAGCGGGGGACCAGATGGAGGTGAAAATGGTCGATGATCTGGTTGGCCGCCCGGCCGTTGGACTGGATCAGGTTGATCCCCTGGGCGCCCAGAGCCCGGACCACCCGGCCGGCCAGTTTTTTGGCGGCGATCATCAATCCGGCCAAAAGATCGTCCGGAATATCGTGGATGGTGGGGTGATGGTCTTTGGGGATCATCAGGCAATGACCCCGGTTCAGGGGGTTGATGTCCATGAAGGCGAGGTGCTTTTCGTCTTCGTATACCCGGGTGCTGGGAATCTGGCCCTGGATGATTTTGCAGAAAATGCAGTTCGGATCCGATGTCATGCTCCGCCTCCCAACCCGGCCCCCACGCGGTTCGGTCCGCTCAGGGCCGGTAGAATGGATTCCCGTTCCTTTAAAAACACGTCCCGGACCAGCCCGGCGGCTCGTTTTTCGGCCACCTTCCGGTTGGGCATTTCGGGCCAGGACCGTACCCCATCGTCCCGGGGCTTGAGCCTGGCGAAGGCCATTTTCTCTTCAATGGACGCCAGTTCCGCCGGAGTGAAATTGGACCCCAGAATCCGCCGGCGCCCCAGTTCCGTCAGGTCCAGGCTCCGTAAAAAGCCGATCATGGCCAAGAGATCGTAATTCTGGTGAAACCGGCGGATGTCCTCGTTAATCTCCCCGGCCAAAGCCATCAGCCGCTGGGCCAGAACCCGGCTTTGGGCCGCCTTGCCGGCCAATCGGTCATACGTGGCGAAGACCAGGTTCGTGTACCGCCCTTTTTTCGTGAACCCCTTGGGCGTCAGGCCCATGGGGCAGGCCGGCCCCCGGTCGGGGTTGTTCCGGCTGAGCCAGGTAAGCGGAGTGCGCGAAAAATCCAAGGTTCGGAAAAAGGCCCGATAATGATCGGGCGATACCAACAAACAGGCCAGATCGTCCCGGTATTCCTGAGCTTCGGCCTCCACCAGCCGGTATTGAGCCAGCAGGTCTTCGTATTCCCGGGTTTCCTCCTCCAGAATCCGGCGCTCCCGAAGGTAAGTCTGGATGATTTCCGCCTTGACCTGGTACTGGAGCGCACTGACAATATCCCCGCCGGTCATGGCCGCCTCCGTTTCCCTCGAGGAAAACCAAAGAGCCTGTACTTCACTGTATGCCATTGTCGGGGCCGCCGTCAATTCGGATGGATTCCCCTGAATCATCACTGGAAAAATAGAATCAGGTATAATAAAAATAAAATCAATGCAATATATGGAATCGCCCTCGTTTGAATCCTCCCCCAATAGGGAAGGAATTCGGATTTATTTGATTTTCCAATAAAAACGCATTCGTTCCATAAAAGCTGACCGCTGACGGCCCGGAGGCCGAAGCCCACCGGAGCCTCAAACGGCGCCCAAACGCCAATGATGCCGCCCGAGACTGAACAAATACCCCGGGAATCCTGGAATCCTTGACAAAAAAAGGTGTGCGTGGTACTAATATAACAAAAAAGGTGAAATTGTATTTCAGACTGACTGCGCCAATGAGGCGGGGCGCCATCTTTGTACCATTTTTCCAACTGGAAGGAGGTCGGTCATGCGCGGTTTGTCGAAGGCAGTGATGATCGCGATGATTTTCGCGATTCTCGGCGTGGTGTACCCCGTCTTGGCCACGGCTGAGGAAACGGTTCTGATCGGTTTGAATGTACCTCTGACCGGCGCCTATTCCCCACAAGGCGAAGACCAACTGAAGGCTTATAAACTTGCCATCAACGTATTGAACGAAAAGGGTGGTCTTCTTGGAAAGAAAATCATCTTTTCCGTCAAGGATTCCGAAACAAACGCGGAAAAAGCCAGAGAAAACGCCAAGGCTTTGATTTCGGAAGGAGCCATTATGTTGACGGGTGGCTCCAGTTCGGCCGAGGCGATCGCCCAGGCCGAAGAATGCCAGAAAGCCGGCGTAGTTTTCATGGCCGCTCTAACCCATTCCAATGATACCACGGGCAAGGACGCGCACCGACATACCTTTCGTTGGTACACCAACGGTCATCAAACGGCCAAGGCACTTGTGAAAGTCTTACCGGAAAAATATGGTAAGGCCGCGAAATACGCTTACGTGTACGCCGATTACACCTGGGGTCAGACCATTCAAAAATCGATGCAGGAAATCCTGGAAAAGGCAGGCGCCAGCACCGTTTTCAATCAACCGACGAAACTTGGCGAGAAAAGCTATGTGTCGGTTTTGCTGGAAGCTAAAAAAACTGAACCGAACGTGCTGGTCCTGGTCCATTTTGGGAATGACGCGGTCAACGCCTTGAAGCAAGCCACCCAATTGAAGCTCAGGGAAAAAATGGACATCGTCATCCCCTTGATGGAAAACCACATGGCTCACCCATTGGGTCCGGAGGTTATGCAAGGGATCGTGACCACCATGCCGTGGTACCACTCCCTTTCGGAAAAATACGAAGGTTCCAAGGCCTTCGTGGAGGCTTTTGAGAAGGAATACGCGAAAAAACCATGCAACAGCGCCGCGACGGCTTGGGTAAACATTTTCCAGTACGCGGAAGCCGTGACGAGAGCGGCTTCCACCGACCATGTCAAGGTCATCAAGGCTCTGGAAGGACATAAATTCAAGTTGCTTTTCGATACGGAGGAATACTGGCGCGATTGGGATCACCAGGCTGTTCGTCCGAACCTGGTGGCCGTGGGAAAAACCCCGGAAGAAAGCAAGGGCGAATGGGATTTGTTCAAAATCATCGCCGAAGTTCCCGGCGAGGAACTGGTCCGGACCAAGGAAGAG
>JAGVGV010000637.1 GCA_020056895.1 Deltaproteobacteria bacterium | reverse complement strand
GATGACTCTGGCTCGGGAGGTGGTGGACCTGGATGCCCGGACCAAGGGCCGGGATCACCCTGAATACGCGGCGGGTCTGGCCAACCTGGCCTCGTGCCACTTGGCCTCCGGCTCGCCCGCCGCCGCCGAACCCCTTTTTCGCGAAGCTCTGGGCGTGGACCGGGCCTCGCTGGGACGGGATCATCCCCAATACCGGATGCATCTGGTTCCCTTCGCCCAAACCCTCCGGACCCTGGGCCGGGCCGACGAAGCCGAAAACCTTTTCCGGGAGGCCCTGTCGCTGGCCGAACGGGATCTGGGCCCCGATCATCCGGGTTTGTTGCCCCTTCTGGATCATCTGGTGCTCACCCTGGTGGACCTGGGGGAACTGGCTGAAGCGAACACCTTACTGAAACGGTCCGTGAACCTCACGATCCGCACCTTAGGACCGGACCATCCCGATCTGGCGGTTCGGCTGAACAATTGGGCCGGAATCAACCTGGACCTGGGCCGGTTCGACCAGGCCGAGGAATTGTTCGGCCAAGCCCTCGCGATCTGCCTTGGCCGCCTGCCGGCGGATCATCCCCAAGTCCAAACCCTTGAAAGCAACCTGAACCTGGCCCGCCGATTGAGGCAGGAAAAGGGCGGCGGATAAAGGAATTGGACGGAATCCCTCTGCCTGGCTACGGATGGACCTCTGATCGTAAACCAGGAACCCCTGCCTCCTGCTTTGCCTTTTCCATTTAATAAATGAATTTGATATACTGAAAGAATAGGGCGTATCGCCTTCATAGGTTCCCTGAGGATGGAGGAAATCGATGCTCGCCATTATCGGCATCGTGGTCGTCATCGGAGCGATTCTCGGTGGTTTTATCTGGGAAAAAGGCCATTTGGCCGTACTGATGCAGCCCGCGGAACTGCTGATCATCGGCGGCGCGGCCATTGGTTCGTTTTTGATCGCTTCGCCCATGAGTCTGGTCAAGGGCACAGCCAAGAAGCTTATATTGGTGTTCAAGGCCAAGGAACTCACGGCCAAGGCGTATCTGCCCCTGTTAACGCTGGTTTTTGAAATTCTGGCCCTGATGCGGAAAGATGGGGCGGTGGCCGTGGAAGACCACGTGAACCACCCCGAAAAAAGCCAGATTTTTTCCAAATACGACGTGGTGATGAAGGACCACGAAACCCTGGATTTCATCTGCGACAACATCAAGGTGCTGATCTCGGGCAACGTGGAGCCCAAGGATTTCGACGCCATCATGGATATTGACCTGGAATCCCGGGAAGATCACGCCGACGTGATTCCCTCGTCCCTGAACAAAGTGGCCGATTCGCTCCCCGGCATGGGGATCGTGGCGGCGGTGTTGGGCGTGGTGGTGACCATGGGCAAGATCAACGAACCGCCGGAAGTGCTGGGCCACAGCGTGGGCGCGGCTCTGGTGGGAACGTTTCTGGGGATTTTGGCCTGTTACGGCTTCCTGGGGCCCATGGCCGCCAAGCTGGAACACATTGCCCACGCCAACCATGTGAAATTGAAGGTCATCCGGACCGCCTTGGCCGTCACCCAGGCCGGCATGCCGCCTTCCCTGGCGGTGGAAGCCGCCCGGCGGGCCATTCCCGAAGGCTCCCGGCCTTCCTTCGCCGAGCTCGAGGATGCCATCAAACTGCTTCGTAAGGCGCAAGGAGGGAAATAATGTCCAAAAAAGGCGGGCACCACGGCGGCAGTTGGAAGGTGGCGTACGCGGACTTCGTTACGGCGATGATGGCCTTTTTCCTTCTGATGTGGTTGATTTCCGCTCTTTCCAAGGAACAGAAGTCCGGACTGGCCGATTATTTCACCTCGCCCAGCGAACTCCAAACCGGCGGTTCCCACATCGTGGTCACGGGCACGGACACCCAACCCGTGAATCCCGGCAACGAAACACTCCCCGAAACCGATGAATACATCGAGGACGTTCCCGAAACTCCGCCCACGCCCTCCGAAGCCAAAATCCTGGAAACCCAGCGGCAACAGCTCAGCGCCGAGCTGGCGGCTCAGATCCAGCAGCGCCTGTCGCACATGAAGGATCAGATCATTGTTCAGGCCACCAGCGAAGGAGTCCGCGTCCAACTGATGGACAACCAATCCCAACCCATTTTCGACGTGGGCAGCACCAAGTTGACCGGACCGGCCCAGGAAGCCCTAAAAGTGCTTTCCGAAAGTCTCTTGGGCATGACCAACCCCCTGGTCATCGAAGGCCACACGGATTCCTTAAGTTTCGCTTCGGACCGGTACACCAACTGGGAATTATCCACCGACCGGGCTTCCACCGCCCGCCGGACCCTGGAACAAAACGGCGTCCCGGTGGATCGGGTGGTCCGGGTGTCGGGCTTTGCCGCGTCCCAACCCCTGATTAAGGAAAAACCGGACGACCCCCGCAACCGCCGGATCAGCATCCTGATCCTGGACGAACCTCCACCCAAGGTAAAATAAACCGGATGAAACGCGAACCGGCGTGAACCGGTTCATCCCCGCGTCAGCGTCAGCAGGTTCACTTCGGATGGGGCTCCCAGCCGGACGGGAACGAAAAAGCAGCCCAGGCCCTGGCTGACGAAGGTCCGGCGGTCGCCGTCCGCCACCAGACCGGCCCGGTATTTCTGCCCGAAGGACGAAGGCAGAAAAGGCGCTCCGATCAGCGGGAGAACCACCTGGCCGCCGTGGGTATGGCCGGACAGGACCAAGTCCACCACCCGGTCGTTGGCCATGATCTCTTCGTTGATGTCCGGATTGTGGGAAAGCAGCAAAACCGGCAAGTCGGCCGTTTGGTCCTTGAGCGCCCGCCTCGGATCGCAGGAATCCTCCCAATAATCGTCCACGCCGGCGATCATGATCCGGCCGCCGCCTCGTTCCCAGACAAGGGATTCGTTCCGGAGCACGCGGACGCCGGCCGCCCGGAGGCCTTCATCGATCCGCCGGGCCACCTCCGGGCCCGTCCAGAAATCGTGGTTGCCCAAAACTCCGTAGGTCGGGCGTTTGCTGGTGAGCCGCTGGAGTTCCAAGGTCAGTGTCGCCAAATCCTTTTCCCGGAACCCGCCGTACGTGGTCCAGAGAAACCGGGTGGCGCCGCTGACGAAATCTCCGGCCAGCACCACCAGGTCGGGTTGAGCATCCAGAATCAGGTCCACGCCCCGGCGGATGAGGGACGGCGGGTTCAAGGGACCGGCGTGGATATCGGAAATAAGTCCGACCTTCAGGCCGTCCAAGGCCGGTGGGAGCCGCCGGAGGGGAATCCGGGTCCGGTTCAGCACGGGGCCTCGGGCGTTGATGAACCCCACTCCGCCGGTCACGGCCAAGCCGGCCAGAAGACCCAGACGAATGAAACCCCGCCGGGTGATTTTCATGATGGTTCTCCTTGCGGCCGACCCGCCATCGTGGTTACACTGCCGGTTATATCAGAACCGTAAACGTTTCTGAAAGCGGACTGGGCCTTCCCGTTTTTCGTTCCCCCTTCGGCTCAAGGAGGCATTGATGGAACCCCGCTTCAATCCCGAACAAATCCTGGCCGTTTCCCGCGGGTTCATGGAAAGCCGGATTCTGATCACCGGCGCCGAACTGGACCTGTTTACCCTGTTGGCCGACGAACCCTTGACCGCCGAACAGGCGGCCGAACGGACCGGATACCATCTACGGCCGCTGGTGGTGATCCTGGACGCCTTGTCCGCTCTGGGCTTTCTGGTCAAAAAGGATGACCGGTACCAGACCGATCCGGACGCCCAACCCTTTCTCCGGTCCGATTCCCCCCGAAGTGTTCTGCCCATGATTCTTCACGCCGGCGGCATCTGGGCCAACTGGTCCCAGTTG
>JAGVGV010000382.1 GCA_020056895.1 Deltaproteobacteria bacterium | reverse complement strand
GCCCGGTCGGTGGAAGAGATCGTGGCCCAAGGGTTTTCCGAAGAAACCGTTCGCTGGATTGTTCGGACCTTGGGAACCAACGAATACAAACGGAAACAGGCCCCGCCGGGGCTCAAGGTGACGTCCAAGGCCTTCGGCATCGGCCGCCGCATGCCTTTGGTTGCCCACCACGCCTGGTAAGGGGAATCGTTTAAGGGTTCCTCCTTATCAAGTTAAATGGATCGTCGCGGTTTTGTGCATTCTTTCAAAGAACAGGATCCTTAATTCATGCGTTTGATCCATACCGCCGACTGGCACCTGGGCCGGCTGTTCCACGGGGTTCATCTGACGGACGATCAGGCCCATCTGCTCGACCAGATGGTGCTCCTGGTCAAGGACGCCAAGGCCGACGCGGTGCTGGTAGCCGGGGACGTGTACGACCGGGCCGTGCCGCCGCCCGAAGCGGTCGAATTGCTGGGCGATGTTCTGGCCCGGCTGGTCCTGGACTTGGGGGTGAAGGTGATTCTCATCGCCGGGAATCACGACAGCCCCCAGCGGCTGGGCTTCGGTGCCCGGATCCTGTCTCCGACTGGTCTTCACCTGTTCGGACAGGCCAACGGCCAGGACGAGCCGGTGATTTTACCTGATGCTTATGGCCCCGTGGCCTTTTTACCGCTCCCTTTCGCCGAACCGGCTCTGGTCCGCCAGTGGAGGAACAATGCCGAAATCCAGGACCACCAGACCGCCATGGCCGCCCGGATCCAAGGCATGGCCGCCGATGTTCCCCGCCGCGTGGCCGTGGCCCATGCCTTTCTGGCCGGCGGCTTGAACAGCGAATCGGAACGGCCCCTGTCCGTGGGCGGAACCGACGCGGTTTCAGCCGATCTGTTCCAATCCTTTTCCTATGCCGCCCTGGGACACCTCCACCGGCCTCAATCCGTGGGGACCGACCGGGTTCAATACTCGGGCGGACTGATGAAATATTCCTTTTCCGAAGCCGGGGACGTGAAAAGCGTGAACGTGGTGGACCTGGACGAAGCCGGTAACGCCCGGGTCGAACGGATCCCCCTGACTCCCCGCCGGGATGTCCGCCGGGTTCGAGGGTTTTTTCAGGACCTTTTGGCGAAACCGCCGGAAGAGGGGAGCCGCGAGGATTATCTCGAAATCGAACTGCTGGACCAGGGCGCCCTGCTGGAACCTCTGGCCCGGCTCCGCGATGTGTATCCGGGGCTCCTGAGCCTGACTCGGGTGTTTCTGGCATCCGAAGGTCCGGTCCGTCCGGCCGTGGACCACCGCCGCCGCGCCGAAGCCGATCTGTTCGCCGACTTTTTCCGCCAGGTGACGGGCCAGGACCTGAACCCCGGCGAACGGGAGGTTTTCGAACAGGCGCTGGCCGACTGGGAACGAACCCGGCGGGAGGCGGACCGATGAAACCCTTGAAGATCGATTTTCAGGCCTTCGGGCCGTACAACCACCAACAAATCATCGATTTCAGCCTGTTGGCCGACCATTCCTTTTTCTGATCCATGGCCCCACGGGTTCGGGTAAAACCACCATCCTGGACGCCATCAGCTACGCCTTGTATGGCGACACGTCGGGCGCCGAGCGCGAAGCCCGGCAGATGCGGGCCTTGGGGGCGCCGGCGGACAAAGAAACCTACGTGATTTTCGACTTTTCCCTGGCCGAAAAGAGATACCGCGTTCTTCGCCGACCTGAACAGGACCGGCCCAAAAAACGGGGTGAAGGTTTCAAAAAGATCAACCCCGAAGCCACGCTCTGGGAAATCGGCCCCGGCGGCGATGAAATACGGGTGATCGAATCCAAGGCCACTCGAGTCACCGAAGAAGTCGAACGGCTGCTGGGATTCAAAAGCGATCAGTTCCGCCAGGTCATCATGCTCCCCCAGGGCCAGTTCCGAAAACTCCTCATGGCCGATTCCCGGGACCGCCAGGCCGTTCTGGAAACCTTGTTCGAAGCCGAAAAATACCGCCGTTTGGAGGAGTTTTTAAAAAACAAGGCAAAGGCGGCCGAAGACGAACTGAAGGACCTCCGCCGCCGCCGGGAAGGGCTTTTGGCCGATGCCCAAGCGGAAAACGAAGCCGGCCTGGCCGAAAAACAGGCGGAGCTCGAAGCCCGGTTGAAAAATGTGACCGGCCGTTTGGCCGAACTCGTGACCGCCGAAGCCCAGGCCTTGGAACGCCTGACCGCCGGCCGCGAAACGGACCGGAAAATCAAGGCGGCGGACCAGGCGGCTCAAGAATTGGCCAAGCTCGAAGCGGTCCGGCCGGACGGGGACAGGAAGCGGGGCGTGCTGGAACGGGCCCGGGCGGCCATGACCGTGGTTCCCGTGGAAGAGTTTTTGGAAGAGCGCCTGAGCGAAGAGAAAAATGCTCAAGCCGCCCTGAAGAAAGATGAAACCGCGCTGGAAAAGGCTCGAAAGGATCAGGCCCGGGCCGAGGCGGATTGGACGGCTGAGGAAAGCCGAGCGGACCAGCGGGAGCAGGCCCAGCGCCAAGTGCATGTTCTGGAATCCCTCCAGGACAAGGCCGGCCGCCTTCAAATCCTCCGGGACGCTTCGGACCAGGAGG
>JAGVGV010000200.1 GCA_020056895.1 Deltaproteobacteria bacterium | reverse complement strand
CCCAGCGGGACGGGATGAAGGATTACAGTTCGAAGCGGACGCCCTGAGCCAGCGGCATGGCCGAACCGTAGTTGATGGTGTTGGTCTGCCGCCTCATATAAGCTTTCCAGGCGTCCGATCCGGCCTCCCGTCCGCCGCCGGTTTCCTTTTCGCCGCCAAAGGCGCCGCCGATCTCGGCTCCGGACGTGCCCAGGTTCACGTTGGCCAGCCCGCAGTCCGATCCCCAGGGGCAAAGGAAGGCTTCGGCTTCGTTCATCCGGGTGGTGAAAATGGCCGAAGAAAGCCCTTGAGGCACGCCGTTCTGAAGCGCGACGGCCTGGTTAACGTCGCCGTTGTACCGGATCAGGTACAAGATCGGAGCGAAGGTTTCTTCCTGAACCATCGTGTAGTGGTTTTCGGCTTCCACCAGGGCCGGCTGAACGTAGCAGCCCGATTCGTATCCCGGTCCGTCCAACACCTTGCCGCCAAAGAGCAGTCGACCGCCTTCCGACTGAACGTGGTCCAAGGCTTTCGCGAAATCACGCACGGCCGCCTGGTCGATCAACGGGCCGATGTGGTTATTCGCGTCGAGCGGATTGCCGATCCGGAGGCTGGAGTACGCTCGGACCAGGGCGTCGCGGACCCGGTCGAACATGCTTTCATGAACGATCAGCCGCCGGGTGCTGGTGCACCGCTGGCCCGCCGTCCCGACGGCGCCGAACACGATGGACGGCACGGCCAGGCCGAGGTCCGCGTGTTCGGTCAAGATGATGGCGTTGTTCCCGCCCAGTTCCATGATGTATTTGCCCAACCGCCCGCCGATGACCCCGGCGGCGTGGCGGCCGATCCGAGTCGATCCGGTCAGGGAAACCAGGGGCGCGCGGGGGTCGGAGATCAGCCGTTCCCCAATCGTGGACCCCGGCCCGATAATCAGGTTGAAAATGCCTTCGGGCAGGTTTTCTTCGGCCAGAACTTCGGCTACGATTTTCTGTACGGCCAAGGCGGAAAGCGGAGTCTGCGAAGCGGGTTTCCATAAAACCACGTCGCCGCAGACCGCCGCGATCAGCGCGTTCCAGGCCCAGACCGCCACGGGAAAATTGAAGGCGGTGATCACGGCCACGGGCCCCAGGGGGTGGTACTGCTCCATTAACCGGTGGTCGGGCCGTTCGGAAACGATGGTCAGACCGTGGAGCTGGCGGGAAAGACCCACGGCCAGGTCGCCGATGTCGATCATTTCCTGCACTTCGCCCCAGCCTTCGGTCAGCGATTTGCCCATTTCCCACGATACCAGCCGGCCCAAGGGGTCCTTGTGAGCCCTCAAACGGTCCACGATCCGGCGAACCACCAGGCCCCGCTGAGGCGCGGGCACACGCCGCCAATGAACGAAGGCCGCCAGGGCCGTTTTCATCACCTGTTCGTATTCCTCCGGGCCGGCCTGGTGAATGGTCCCGAGCAGGCGGCCGTCCACCGGAGAACGGCTTTGAAGCAGGCTCGTTCCGGAGCTTGGTATTGATTCCCGGCCAACGCCGGCGCCGTATAGAGGCTCGGTCAGTCCAAAGTGGCGTAAAATCTCGTCGGGGTTCATGGATGGCTCCTTGAAGCGGCGTGGTTCTTGATTCCGGCCGGGGGGCCGGAGGCACTGGGATGGATTCATCGGGTCGGAACCGATGGAAAATAATCCGACCCCGTCATATTATATCAGGCAGGGAATATATGCCCGGGATACAGGGTTCCGTCAAGTGTATTTTTGTACCGGAATAATTCTATAAAATGTAATTATTGTATTTGGTTGCGGCGTATACCGAAAGCCCTTGACATAATATATCTTCCCTGACATCATTTCTTCGGCCCGGGCTTTCCCTTTTGAATCGAGGGGCGAAACGGGGCGGGTCCGAAGGGGCTCAACGTCGAGTGAAGCGCGAGGATCATGGTTCCATGATGAAACCCATTCCCGTCCACCAGGCGGTCGGCGCCATTCTGGGCCACGATGTCACCCGCATCGTCCCGGGCGCGTTCAAGGGCCGGGCCTTCAAACGCGGCCACGTGATCACCGAAGCGGACATTCCGGAACTATTGAAGATCGGCAAGGAACACATTTACGCCATCGAAATGACCGGCGGCATGGTTCACGAAGACGACGCGGCCCGGCGGATCGCCCGGGCGGCGGCCGGACCGGGAATCCGGCTGACGGACGTTTCGGAAGGCAAGGTGAACCTCGAAGCGGACCGGGACGGCCTGTTGAAGGTGAACGTTCCGGCCTTGAGCCTTTTGAACGCCGTACCCGACGTGATTTTCGGCGCCCTGCATACAAACCACCGGGTCTCCAAAGGCCGGGCTCTGGCCGGAACCCGGGTGATTCCCCTGGCCGTACCCGAAGAAATCGTGGCCCGGGCCGAAACCATTCTGGCCGGTCATTATCCCCTGATCCAGGTCAAGCCCTTTCAGCCCTGGCGGATCGGAGTGGTGACCACGGGCAGCGAGGTGTACAGCGGCCGGATCGAAGACGCCTTCGGCCCGGTGGTCCGTAAAAAGTTTGACGAGTTGGGGTCCGTGGTCCACCGCCAGATTCTGGTTTCGGACCAAGTGGATATGACCGTGGCCGCCATCCATCAACTGGTGAGCGAAGGCTGCCAGATGATCGTCGTCACCGGCGGCATGTCCGTGGACCCGGACGATCAGACTCCGGCCGCGATCCGGGCCTCCGGCGCCCGGGTGGTGTCGTACGGGGCGCCGGCCTTTCCCGGAGCCATGTTCCTTTTGGCGTACCTGGACGACGTGCCGGTGGTGGGTTTGCCCGGGTGCGTGATGTACTACAAAGCCACCATTTTCGATCTGGTCGTGCCTCGGCTGCTGGCCGGGGAAAACGTGACTCGGGACGAAATTCTGGCTTTGGGCCACGGCGGGTTTTGCGCCGGCTGCGCCGAGTGCCGGTATCCGCTTTGCGGCTTCGGAAAAGGCTAGACCTCATCTGTTTTTCATGGCGGCCCGCCGTCGAGCCGCCTTCACCGGGTTTGACCTCCCTTAAGGAAAGGATGAACAAGCGATGGAGAATCGGACGTTGATCGTGAATGGCGTGGAACGGGTGGTGGTGGCGAGCCCCGAAGCCTCCCTGGCCGAAGTCATTCGGGAGCAGTTGTTGATGACCGGGACCAAGATCGGTTGCGGTCAGGGCCAGTGCGGCTGCTGCAACGTGATCCTGGACGGCAAGCTGGTCCGTTCCTGCGTGACGAAAATGGCCAAGGTGCCGGATTTCGCGGACATCGTGACCATTGAAGGCATCGGGACCAAGGCCCATCTGCATCCGCTGCAACTGGCCTGGATGGTCCACGGCGGCGCCCAGTGCGGGTATTGCAGCCCGGGGTTCATCGTTTCGTCCAAGGCGCTGCTTGACAAGAATCTTTCGCCCACAAGGGAAGATGTGCGGGAATGGTTCCAGGTGCATCGGAACGCCTGCCGCTGCACCGGATACAAGCAACTGGTGGACGCGGTGATGGACGCGGCTAAGGTGATGCGCGGGGAAATGAAGGCCGAAGACCTGATGTACAAGCTCCCGGCCGACGGCCAGATCTGGGGCGGCGTGATTCCTCGACCCAGCGCCCTAGCCAAAGTGACCGGCATGTGCGACTACGGCGCCGACGTGGGCCTGAAGATGCCCGCCGGCACGTTGCGGCTCGCCCTGGTCCAGGCCAAGGTCTCCCACGCCAACATCAAGGGCATCGATACGTCCGAAGCGGAAAAAATGCCCGGCGTGTACAAGGTGGTCACCCACAAGGACGTCAAGGGCAACAACCGGATCAACGGGCTGGTCACGTACCCGTGGAACAAGGGCGACGGCTGGGACCGGCCCATTTTGTGCGATGAAAAGGTGTTCCAGTACGGCGACGCCATCGCCATCGTCTGCGCCGACACCCTGGCCAACGCCAAGGCCGCGGCGGACAAGGTGAAGGTCGATCTCGAAGAACTGCCCGCGTACATGAGCGCTTCGGCGGCCATGGCCGAAGACGCCATGGAAATCCATCCCGGCACGCCCAACATCTATTACATCCAGACCATCAAGAAGGGTCCGGAAACCCAATCCATTTTCGAACAGGCGCCGGTGATCGTGGAAGACGATTTCTACGTGGGCCGTCAGCCCCACATGCCCATGGAACCGGACGTGGGCTCGGCGTACATGAACGCGGAAGGCAAGCTGGTCATCCATTCCAAGTCCATCGCCCTTTACGTCCATGCGCTGATGATCGCCACCGGCCTGGGGCTCCAGCCCACCGACCTGGTGATGATCCAGAACCCCTCGGGCGGGACCTTCGGATACAAGTTCAGCCCCACCATGGAAGCCCTGGTGGGCGCGGCCTGCCTGGCCACGGGCAAGCCGGTCTTTTTAGGGTACGACTACCATCAGCAGCAGACCTATACCGGCAAGCGGTCGCCCTTCTTCATGAACATCCGCATGGCCGCCGACAAGGATGGCAAGCTGTTGGGCATGGAAACCGACTGGTCCGTGGATCACGGCCCGTACTCGGAATTCGGCGACTTGTTGACCACCCGGGGCGCTCAGTGCATGGGCGCGGGGTACGACATTCCGGCCATCCGAGGCGAAGGCCGTACGGTTTGCACCAACCACGCCTGGGGCGCGGCCTTCCGGTCCTACGGGTCGCCGCAGGCCGAATTCGCTTCGGAAGTGTTGATGGACGAACTGGCCGAAAAACTGGGCATGGACCCGCTCGAACTCCGGTTCAAGAACGCGTATCGGCCAGGCTCGACCACGCCCACCGGCCAGGCGCCGGAAGTGTACAGCCTGCCCGAGATGATCGATATCATCCGGCCCAAGTACCAGGCCGCCCTGGCCAAGGCCAAGGCGAACAGCACGGCGGAAATCAAGCGGGGCGCCGGCGTGTCCATCGGTATTTACGGCTGCGGCCTGGACGGCCCGGATACGTCCACCGTGGTTCTGGAACTGTGCCCCGATGACACCTTCACCCTGTATTCGACCTGGGAAGATCACGGCCAGGGAGCGGACGCGGGCGCCCTGGGCACTCTGCACCAGGCCTTTCGGCCCATGAAGGTCAGCCCGGACAAGATCAAGCTGGTCATGAACGACACCAGCAAGTCGCCCGACAGCGGCGCCGCGGGCGGGTCCCGGTCCCAGTTGGTGACCGGCCGGGCCATCGTGGCCGCCGCCAGCCTGCTGATGGCCGGCATGCGGAAGGGCGACGGCACGTACCGCACGTACAAGGAAATGATCGCGGACAACATCCCGGTCAAGTACGACGGCACCTGGACCGTACCGGCCACGGCCTGCGACGAGCTCAGCCAGGGTTCCCCCTTCGTGGTGTACATGTACGGCGTGTTCCTGGCCGAAGTGGCCGTGAACGTGAAGACCGGCGAAACCCAGGTGGAAAAGATGACCCTGGTGGCGGACATCGGCACGGTCTGCAACCGTCTGGTGACCGACGGCCAGCTTTACGGCGGTCTGGCTCAGGGCATTGGCCTGGCGTTGACCGAAGACTTCGAAGACATCCAGAAGCACTCAACCCTGATCGGCGCCAGTTTCCCGTACGCCAAGGCGATCCCGGACGACATGGAACTGATCTACGTGGAAACGCCCCGGCCCGAAGGCCCCTTCGGCGCGGCCGGCGTGGGCGAGCTGCCTCTGACCAGCCCCCACGCGGCGATCATCAACGCCATGTATCAGGCCGCCGGCGTCCGGATCACCCGGCTTCCGGCCCGGCCCGAAGTGGTGCTGGCGGCTTTGCAAAAACGTTAACCTCAATTTGAACTGAAATGCCCCCAAGACGGCCGTTCCGGTTTCCGGGGCGGCCGTCTTGATCCCCGCCGGCCTTCTGGCGGGTTGGTTGCCATGGTGCCGGTACGCGGTTAGGATGGACGAGAAAGGGGAGGGCTTCAGTGGACCAGAAAGACTTCAAGCGCATCGAAGAGCTTTGCACTCAGGAACAGTCGCCGCCCTGCGCGGCCGCCTGTCCGCTCCACGTGGACGCCCGGGCGCTTTCGGGCCACGTGGCCTTGGGGCAGTGGAACCAGGCCCTGGGAGTGCTCCGGAAAACCATGCCGTTTCCCGGTCTTTTGGGCCGGGTGTGCGACGGCCCCTGCCAGGAGAAATGCAACCGGTCGGCCTTGGGCGGGTCCATCCGGGTGAACGATTTGGAACGGACCGTTGTATCGAAGGCCGGCGAGCCCTTGGTCCCGCCCGTTCCCCCTAAAAAGCCGGCCCACGTGGCCGTGTTCGGCGACGGCCTGGCCGGGCTGACGGCGGCCCTGGACCTGGCCCGGAAAGGATACCCGGTCAAGCTTTTCGCGTCCGGCGAAATCCTGGGCCAGGCGTTGGCGGACTGGTTCCCGGACCGTTTGAATCCGGAGATTCTGGCTCGGGAACTATCGGTTCTGACCCGGATGGGCGTGGACGTCCGTTTCTCGGATTCGGCCCGGATCGCCGAATACGCCCATGAGCCGGGAGGGTCATTCCAGGCGGTGTTCCTGGATTTGAGTGTGATGGACCCAGCCCTTTGGAACCTGGCCCGGACCGGAACCGGCGGCTTCCAGGTGGACCCGTTGCTCGGAACCACCAGCCGGGAAGGCGTTTTCGCCGGGGGCGATCATTCCTCGCCCGTGTTTCAGGCCGCCCAGGGCCGATTCGGCGCCGCCACCCTGGATCGTTGGCTGCAAAAAGTCTCCCTGACCGCCGGCCGGGAAAAGGACGGCCCCATCCCCACCCGGCTGTTCACGCCTTTGGACGGCATTCAACCCGAAGCCGGCCGCCCGCCCGCCGATCCGGGCCAGGGGTACGCCGATGATGAAGCGGT
>JAGVGV010000373.1 GCA_020056895.1 Deltaproteobacteria bacterium | reverse complement strand
GTCGGCCGAACGGCTTGAGGGCGGCAGAAAAACGCCGCACAACGGGCAAAGCGGGGGGCAGACCAGGTTCACCGCCGCCTGAAGCAGGCGGGGGAACCCGTGCCGGATGGCCCGGACGGCGTTTTCCAAGGCCAAGGGCGCGGCCTCCTTTCGCCAGGGTCGCTCAGGACCCGATCCGGCTGACGATCTCGCGGCCGAAGGCCGAACAGGAAATTTCCCGAGCCCCTTCGATCTGCCGGGCCAAATCGTAGGTTACGTTCTTGGCGGCGATGGTTTGGGTCAGAGCGGACCGAATCCGGTCGGCCGCTTCGATCCATCCCATATATTCGAGCATCATGGCTCCGGAGAGGATGACCGACCCGGGATTGATCTTGTCCAGCCCCGCGTACTTGGGCGCCGTGCCGTGGGTGGCTTCGAAAATCGCGGCCCGATCCCCCACGTTGGCTCCGGGCGCCAGCCCCAAACCGCCCACCTGGGCCGCCAGGGCGTCCGAAAGGTAATCGCCGTTCAAGTTGGGCGTGGCGATCACGTCGAATTCGTCCGGTCGTAGGAGCACCTGCTGGAACATGGCGTCGGCGATGCGGTCCTTGATGACCACCACCCCCTGGGGCGGCCGGCCGCCGAACCGATCGGCCGCTTCGGCTTCCGTGATCACCTGGCCGCCGAATTCCCGGGCCGCTTCGTATCCCCAGGCTCGGAAGGCGCCTTCGGTATATTTCATGATGTTGCCCTTGTGAACCAGGGTCACGTTTTTTCGGCCGTGATCCAGGGCGAACCGGATGGCCCGGCGGACCAGCCTTTTAGACCCCTGTTCGGTGGCGATTTTAATGCCGAAGCCCGATTCGGACTTAACTGAGGCTCCCAGCTCTTTTTGAAGGAATTCAGCTAATTTTATGGCTTCGGGTGATCCTGCGGCCCATTCGATGCCGGCGTACACATCTTCGGTGTTTTCCCGGAACACCACCATATTCACTTTTTCCGGCGCTTTCATGGGCGAAGGCACGCCGGGAATGAAGCGGATGGGACGGATGCAGGCATACAAATCGAACACCTGCCGGAGCGTAACATTCAGGCTGCGGATACCGCCGCCCACCGGCGTGGCGAGCGGCCCCTTGAGAGCCACGCCGTAGTCCCGGATGGCTTCCAGGGTGGCCTCGGGCAGCCACTGGCCGGTTTTCTGGTAAGCCTTTTCGCCGGCCAGGATTTCAAACCACTCAATCCCTCGAGCTCCGCCATAGGCCCGAGCCACGGCTGCGTCCAGCACCGGCCGAGTCGCCGCCCAGATGTCGGGTCCCACGCCGTCGCCTTCAATATATGGAATAAGGGGATGATCGGGTACGATGGGCCGGCCGTCGGCCGCGAAGGTGATCTTTTCCATGCCGTCGTCTCCTGGAGCCCACCCTTTCGGGGGGCGGATTATTTTTTGCGTCAGGATTCCCGGAAAGGGTCTCCCTTCAATATTTACCATGGGGGAAGAAAGAAAATCGAGAGAGAAGACGGAGTTTGGGTGGCCCGCGAGCCGGGAAATTCGAAAACCGGCCGACGGCTTCAATACCTAATTTAATAAAACCTATCCCAAAACTCTTGAGTTTGGTCCAGGGGCGAGGAGGAGGATGGAAGCCAACCGGAGGAATATGGGACATATTTCGAGGATTGGATTCCGCCGTCCGACGGCGCATTCCTTGGCCAAAGAACCATTTTGGGATGGACTCTGGTAAAGGCTTATACACCGTCCAAGGCTCAAACCGTCACCCATGCCCAGGCATCAAAAAGGTGATGATAACGCAGGATGACCTCGCGGCCGTCGGCGGTCCGGACCTTGTAATAGGTTAACCGAGGGTCCTTGGGCGTTCGGCCGCCCTGATCCCAGCGGTCCAGGACCAGAGAAACCGCCCGCCATTGATTTTCCAGAAAAATCCGGGCCGGAGTCGGAGCCCCATCCTGAAACGATCCGGATTCAACGGCCATCCGTTCCAAACGCATGGGTGGCTCTCCCCTGAGCTCGGGATGATCGATCCCGGCGCGGTCCGGGTTCAGGAATGGCTCTTATGATGGATGAAAGTCCATCAAACGGCTTCGGGCGGCGGTTCTTCGGAGGAAGCCGAAGATCGGGCCTGTTCGACCAATTGTTCGATCCGTTCCTTCAAGCCGTAGGGGTCGGGTTGGCCGTAGATGAAAATGCTTTCTTCGTGGGGCGCCGAGGACCGGACCATCACATGCCCCACGCCCATGAAGCGAAGCGTGATGCCCTGATGGGCTTCAACGCCTTGGACGTTCCGAAGGTCGATCACGGTATTGTCCCGGGCGAACAGCCCCCCTCGGACCAGGACCCGGCGGTTCGTCAGGTAATATACATCGGAATACCTTCGGGCGATGATCAGGGCGAACACGAGGCCGAAAGTGACGCCGGTGGGGATGCTGATGGGCGGGTTTTCACGGGTGAACGGTCCGACGCCGCACACGATCACGCCAAGGAAAAAAACGAAAAAACTCCGCCACAAGGGCCTGGCCCGGACCAGGATTTCTTCGCCGGGATAACGATCAAATGGGTCCATGACATATACCTTGATGAGGATAGGTCCAGTGTCGAACGACACCGGACCTCATTAT
>JAGVGV010000364.1 GCA_020056895.1 Deltaproteobacteria bacterium | reverse complement strand
GGTGATCCATTTCATGATGGGTTCTCCTTTTCCCTTGATTGATGGTCATTTCGTGCTTTGGGAGCCAAACGACTGGTACAGGCTTTCAAACAAATGATGGCCCCATCGGATCCGTTCGTCGTCGTCGGTTTGGGCTCGGACCAAGCCCTTCAGCATGGCCTGGAACCCTTGAGTTTCGGGCCGGTTGTACCGGTTTTCCTTCAGGTCGATGTCGTGAACCACCTGGGCTACGGCGGTCAGGGCGGGATCGTCGATTCCCGTACGTCGGACTAGAACCTCGAAGGTGCTTTGGTCCCCTTCGTGGGTAAACTCGGCTTCGAACATATCGAAGCGGAGGTGATCCGGTCGAGGTTCGTACTCTTTGGGGTCCACGAACAGAAACCGGGCTTCGGGATCGATGAACCGCCGGATCAACCAGGCCGATCCGATCCGATCCACGAATACGCCTTTCCGGGTGACCCATGTTTTTCCCTTGAGGTCCGATAAGTTGACCGATCCGGGCCGATCCTCCGGAATCGTTCGGATGGGCGGCCGGGTGGCGGCTCGTTCGGCCTCAGCTTTCAGCGGCGCGCCGAAGAAATCCAGAGCCATGGCGTTCTGAAGCCGGTTTTGAAGTCGGAGCCACTTACGGTGCCGGAGCCCCAGAATCTCTTCGGCGTTGTCCTCTCCGGTCGGGACCTCTTCGGTGGGGGCCAGGTCTTGGGCATCGTTCACGATCTGTTCGTATTCCCGGTTCCGGGCCTCGATAAACAGGGCCACCAGTTCGGGGTCGGAAATTCCATCGATGAATCGGGCCTGGATTAAAAAAGCTTCGCCGCCGCCGGCCCGTATTTCCTTGGCGATCCAGGCGAAATCCTCGGTGGCCTGGGGTCCGGCGGGGAGGAGATAAACGGATTGTTTGAGGGGGACGGCGCCGACGCGGTCGAGCCTTCTTCGGATTTTGACGCGGAGGTATCCGGGTTGGGGTGGGATTTGGTGGATCAGGAGGATCCAGTTCAGGTTGGTTTCGGGCATGATGCCTCCGGTTCAGTTGCTACAGTAATAATATAGCAATTGTATCATTTGTCAATATTCGGATGAGAAAACTGGGACCAGGGACGAGACGTCAGCGCCGTCGGTACGGCCGCCCATCACCGGAAGAAGGAAATAAAAAAGAATAAAAGTAAATAATTAGGGGGAAATTGGGGTTCGTTCCGAACGGGTCCATAGGGCGGGGTTCGAGCCCGGCCCGATCTGCTCGAGGAACAGGGCGGTTTTCAGTTCGTGGCCCAGGCTTTTTCGGACCAGGGCGCCCAGAAAGGCCTGGGCTTCCGCCTTGGCCACGGCGCCGATGGAGGCACGGTCCAGTTTGGCGGGGTTCATGTCCTGGATCAGCCGCAGGATCATGAGCGTTCCAGGGTGAACGGGCAGGGCGGCGGGGGCGCAGGATCGGCAGACCACACCGCCGGCTTCGGCGGTCCATCCCCAGGCTTCGGAAGGCTCGACCGGCCGGCCGCAGCCTCCGCAGTCCGCCAGCCGGGGAGCGTACCCGGCGGCGCCCAGAAGCCGGAGGGTGAAAATCAAGAGGGTTTCATCGGGCCGGGGGGCGGCGTTCAGCCGTTCGAGACACCAGACCAGAAGATCGAAAACGTCGGGCGACGAGTCCAACGGAGCCCAGAAGGACCCGACCAGTTCCACGGCCTGGTGGGCCTGGGCGAACCGCCGGATGTCCAGGGGCAGCCGGTCGAAGGCCTGGATTCGTTCCCCGGACTCCAGATGCGCCAAGTCCCGCCCGGCCTTGATGGTCAGGTTCATGACGGTCAGGGTGCAGGGAAACAAAAGATTGCCGAACCGCCGCCGGCTTTTGCGGCCGTTTTTGGCCAGTCCCGCCAGCCGGCCATGGTCGCGGGTGAACAGATCGACCACCAGGTCCGCTTCGCCGTAATCCACAGTCCGAAGCACGATGGACGGCAGCCGGTGACGGCCGGACTTCATTTCACGCCAAAAGCCGGAGCATCAACGTGGCGATGCCCATGTAATTGAGCACGCCAATCATGTCGTTGCAGGTGGTCACGAAGGGGCCGCTGGCCAAGGCCGGGTCCACGCCCAACCGCCGGAACAGCAGGGGAACCATGGCCCCCAGGAGGGAGGACAGGGTAATGGCCGAAAGCATGGCCAGACCCACGATGAGGCCGATATCCATCCGGTGATGCCAAAAGCGGGCCAGAAGGGCGCCGCCCAGGCCGATCACCAGGCCCATCACCAGGCCGACCCTGAGTTCCTTGAACATCACCCGGAGCACCTGTCCCGGAACCACCCGGCCGATGGCCAGACCCCGGACCACGATGGTGGAGGACTGCATGCCCACGGACCCGCCCAGGGCCATGGTCACGGGAATAAAGGTGATCAGCGCCAGAACGTCCTGCAAGGCCACGCGAAATATCCACATCAGGTACCCGCTGACCAGGCCGCCCAACAAATTCACGAACAGCCAGGGCAGCCTCAGCCGGACCGCGTTCGAGATTTTATCGGAATAAATCTCTTCTTCGCTGGTGCCGGCCATGCGCATAAAGTCTTCGTCCACTTCCTCGAAAATAACGTCGAACACATCGTCCACGGTGATGCGGCCGATCAACCGGCCGGCTTCGTCCACCACCGGCGCGGACCGTAGATCGTATTTCTGGAAGTTCTGCGCCACCTGCTCCTGGTCTTCGTGGACATCCACCACCAATTCGCATTCTTCCGAAATATCCCGCATCCGCTGGTGAGGCAGAGCCAACAGCAACCGCCGCAGGCTGGCCTGGCCCCTCAGCCGGTCGTTGTCACCCACCACGAACACGTAGCTGAGGTCCTGAACATCGTCCCCCGCTTCCCGGATCCGGGCGATGACTTCGGCTACGGTTTCGTCTTCCTTGGCCCGGATTAATTCCAATTGCATGATGCCGCCGGCGGTGTCGTCGTCATACAGCAGCAACTGGCGGACTTCGGCGGAATCTTCGGGTTCGATGGTTTTCAGAACGGTGGCGGCGTCCTCATCGGGCAGGTAGGCGACGACGTCGGCGGCGTCGTCCGAATCCATTTCGGCCACCATTTCGGACAGCCGTTCGACGGGTACCCGGCCCAGAACCTGGTTCCACGAGGTTTCGGAGAGTTCGACGATGACTTCGGAGGCTTTTTCCGAGGTGAGCAACCCGAAGACCTGGACTTTTGTTTCGGGATTGAGGGGTTCGAGGATTTCAGCGATATCGGCCGGATGGAGGTCTTCCAAGTACCGGCCGAGCTCTTCCAGCCGCCCGGAATCCAGAAAGGATTGGAGATTGCGGGCGATAAGATTTTTCATGAAAGACCCGCCGTGGAGGGAAGGATGAAGGTATCAGGGATTCGGACGGGGGAGCGTCAGGCTGACGGCCTTGTTATCCCCGCCCAAGGGTCCCAGGTCTTCGCCATCGAAAACCACTCGGACCCCGGCGGCGTTTCCCAGCCGGACCAGGAACTTTTTATCGGCCCGGTACGATTGGGATTGCCCGGCCTTGAACAGGCCGTGCCGCAGTTCGCCGTCGTCCACGGCCACCTGAACCCACGAGTTCTTGTTGAAAACCAGGGTCAGTTCGTGCCCCTTTTGCGGGGGTTGAGCCCTTCGGGCGGCATCGACGGCGGCTTGGTCGGCGGAAGAAAGGCCCGTTCGTACGGCGGAACCGGCGGGGGGGCTGGTTCCAGCCGCGGGTGCCAGGCCGGCCGACCCGGAAGTACCGGTCGGGGGCGTGGTTCCAGCCGGACCTGGGGTTCCGGTTCCTCCCGTTGGAGAGGCGGCGGAACCGACCGGTCCCGTGGTCAGGTTTTCCACGGGTTTCACCATGGGAACGGGGTTGGTTTCGGCGTCGGCCACCGGTCCGGGGGGACGGTAATCGCCCTCTTCGGGCAATGGCGTGGCGGGTTCCTCGGCCGCGGGAGCCGGTT
>JAGVGV010000048.1 GCA_020056895.1 Deltaproteobacteria bacterium | reverse complement strand
GGATGGCAGCCGGGCGCCCAGCAATATCCCCACCCAGGTGCCCACCTGCCAGGTGGACCACAAGGCCAGCGCTCCGCCCAGGTAATACCACCGCTTGGCTTCGGGGTCCGTTTCCCCCTGGAACCGGCTGATGGAGATGGCGAAGGACTGGTCCGTCAGCAGGTACGCCAAAACGCCCTTCCACCATCGGGGCTGGTCGCGGAAATGATCCGCCAGGCTGGCGCTGTACATCACGAACCGCAAATTGATGATCAGCGCCGTCAACACCACGATGGTCAGGGGAAAGCCCTTGCCGATAAGGTCCATGGCCGCCAGTTGGGCGGCGCCGGAAAAAAGGATCACCGAAAAACCGGCCCCGGCCAAAGCGTCCAAACCCACGCTCATGGCCGAAACACCGGCGATCAGGGCAAAGGGGACCACGCCCAAAAGGATCGGCGACATGGACCGGGCGCCTGAAAAAAACGCCTGCCTCGCCACGGGACTCATGATGAAAAGCCTCCAATTATTGGCTGATGAATGGATCGACCGAACGGGCCGGGATGGGCTATGGCGGGTTGTATTGTCCCCCTTTGCCTGTCGGCGATTGATGGATACAATTTATATCTTGACAACTTGTCCCTGTCAATGTCATTATTGTCACCATGACAATTTGGGTTCCCACCATCGAACAACAATCCGGCCCCAAATACCGGGCCATCGCTTCCGCTTTGGCCGACGACGTTCAAACCGGGCGGCTTCAGCCGGGGGACCGTTTGCCCACGCACCGGGACTTGGCCGACGTCCTGGGGGTGACGGTGGGCACGGTGACCCGGGCCTATGCCGAAGCTCAGCGGCGGGGGCTGGTGTCCGGTCAGGTAGGGCGGGGGACCTTCGTGGCGGCCTCCTCGAACCAGCGCTTGTTCACCGCCATATTCGAACATGCCACCAGCCGGAATCTGGATCTGGGGTTGAACACACCCATTTATTCCGAAGACCCCGATCTGGCCCAGGCTCTGGCCGACATGGCCCGCCGGCCCGGGATCCAGGACCTGCTCCATTATCAACCGTCCGCCGGGCATGATCGGCACCGGGGCGCGGGCGTGGAATGGATACGGTGGTATGGGGTGGAAACGTCCGCGGAACGGGTGGTGATCACGGCCGGAGCCCAGCACGCCATCTTGGCCGTGGTGGCCACGCTGCTCAAGCCCGGGGAAACCCTTTTGGTGGAAGAACTGACGTATCCGGGGTTGAAAGCCGCGGCCGAGCTTTTGGGCTTGCGGCTGGAAGCCGTGGCCATGGACCCGGACGGCCCGTGCCCCGACGCCCTGGCCGCCGCCTGCCGTAAAACCGGGGCGCGGGTCATGTACCTGATGCCCACCCTGCAGAATCCCACCACCCTCACGCTGTCCGCCCGGCGGCGGATGGAACTAGTGGAAACGGCCCGGAATCACGATCTTTGGCTGATCGAGGACGACGTGCACCGTCTGCTTTATCCGGATCCGCCTCCGCCTCTGGCCGCTCTGGCGCCGGAACGAACGGTGCTGATCGCCGGAACCAGCAAGATGTTGGCCGGGGGGTTGAGGGTGGCGTACGTGACGGGTCCGGACGCGGTGCTGGCCCGCTTGGCCCGGTCCGTTTCGGCCACCATTTGGATGGCTCCGCCGCTGATGGCGGAACTGGCGGCCCGATGGATCGAGGATGGGACGGCCCGGCTGGTTCTACGGCGCAAGCAGGAGGAGGCGGCCCGGCGGCAGCGGCTGGCTTCGGCGGTGCTGTCCCCGTTCCGGTTTCGAACGCACCCCCGGGCATACCATTTATGGCTGGAACTTCCGGAACCCTGGCGGCCCGAACGGCTGGTTCAGGAAGCGGCTCGGCGGGGGGTGTCGGTCATCGGCGCGGAAACCTTCGTGGTCCCGCCCACGCCGGTTCCGGCGGCGGTGCGGGTGTCGCTCAGCGCGGCCCCGAGTTTGGAAGCTCTGGCCGGCGGCCTGCAGGTGCTGGCCGATCTTCTGGGACAGGCCCCGCTCCCACCGCCCATGATCGTGTGAAGGATCGATTATCGGCCGCCCCGCGGCGCGGCCATCCTACCCGGATTCCGGACCGCCGCCCTCCGCCTGTCGCCATGTTTTTTTGGTTTGATCGAGGTCCTTTTTCACTTTTTCCAGGCAGCTTGGGCAGATGCCATGAGTGATGTCGGTGTCGAGCTGCCGGGAGAGATACGTTTCCACCCGCTGCCAATAGTCCCCGTCGGTCCGAATTTTATGGCAGTACGAACAGATGGGCAGGAGGGACCTCAGTTCCGTCAGGGAACTGATATCCTCGATGATGAGAAGGGCTCGTTTGAGGCCATCGAATTCGAAAGGAGCGGCGGTCACCAGTAAAAAGACACTTCGGGTCTGGCCGTCCGAGGTCCGAAGGTCCATTCGGGTTTTGGCCCGCGTGACTTTTTTACCAGCAAAGGCTTCTCCAACGGAGCCCCGGATCACGCAATCCGAGCAGAGGGTCGAGTGACCGCATCCTTCGGGCACTTCAAAATGATGGGTGCATTGGACCGCGTCGCCGCCTCGACGGTTGAGCGTTTGTTCCGGAACGGGCCCCAGGAGCGGCTCGGCGGCGATGTTGAAAAGCTGAATACGGACATCCTCGTCAACCACGAAGAGCGGAGAGGGAAAAATATCCAAGAGTGAATGGAAAAGAGGAGCGGGAATTCTTGTTCGCTGGGTTGTCATAAAGGCCCATCCTGACGCCGGTGGTCCGGTCTATCGGCCGTTCGTCGCTAGTACCCCAATGCCGTGATCTGGTGCTGGTTTTCCGGCGGCAGGAACTGGCGGATCTTGCGGTAAAGAATATCCGGCTTGAACGGTTTCACGATGTAATTGTTCACCCCTCCCTTCAAGGCCGCCAGCACCCGCTGCTGGTCCCCTTCGGCGGTGAGCATGATGAATGGGGTGGTCAGAGTGCCAGGGTTGCTTCGCACCCATTCCAGCAGTTCCTGGCCGTTCATCCGGGGCATGGTCCAATCCGAAATAATCAGGTCCACCCGACGGCGGGATATTATTTCCGTGGCTTCCTGGCCGTCTTCGGCTTCCAGGATGTCGGGAATATGAATATCAAGCAGGATTTTACGGACATTTTGCCGGATCAGCTTGGAATCGTCCACGGTCAGGACGGTGAAATCCCTGGAAGACACCGGCGTTGTACTCTCCAGCGGCGGATTTATCAGCCCCGTAGGCCCACCCCAGGGCTTCCATCATCTGTATAACGCATACGGGCGAAAGAGGTCAAGCGGCCGGGGCGTGGGCCAAAGGTTTCAGGCCCCCGTGATAACCGCCGTTTTGGTGGTCCAGGAGTCCCAGCAGGCGTTCGGCGTCCAAGAACAGGACCAGCCGGCCGTCCAGAACGGCGGCGCCTCGAACCCCCGGCGTGGTGAACCGGTCCGGGTCCACGCGGACATTGGTTTCCAACGTATCCACGATCCGGCTGGCTAGAAAACCCACCGGCGGGCCGGCCGTTCGGGGGATCAAAACAAAAAGTTCCCGTGCGTCCGAAGGCGGCGGCGAAACGGGGAGAAGGTCTTCCAGCCGGATCAGCCTTAGGCTGCCGCCGCGGTACGGGAGGTACAGCCGGCCGCCGATTTTTTCCATGGCCTGAGGCGCGATGACCTCCAGCCGGGCCACTTCGGACAGGGCCAAGGCGAAAAATTCATCGGTCGCGTTGTTGAATAGGACCAAGGCCCGGGTTTCTTCGGTTCGGGCTGATTTTTTCGCTTGTTCGGCCTTTTTCCGTTCGCGGGCTTCGAATTCCTTGAAATCCAGACCGGCGTCGGCGGCCATGCCGACGGCGGAAAGGATCATGGCCACCCGGCCGTCTCCCAGGATGGTGGTGCCGCTGAAAAAACGGCAACCCTGGATGTGTTCGGAAAGGGGTTTGACCACGATTTCTTCGGTGTCCAAAAGTTCATCCACGATCAGCCCGTACCGGTGCGGCCCCAGGCGAAGCACCACCACGAACAAGGTTTCGGGCAAGGAGTCGGCGGAATCGGCCGGGACCGGGCGTGGACGGCCGCCGGAACCCGCCGTGGGTTTTCGCCGGAGCGTATCGGCCAGGCGGATCAGAGGCAAAAGCCTGTCCCGCCGGCGCATAACGGGCGCGTCGCCCACCTTGAGCAGTTTTCGGGCCATTTCATCACGACCCACGGCCACCATTTCGGCCACGTCCCGTTGGGGCACGGCGAAGGTTTGGCCCAGAGCCCGGACCATCAGGCAGGGAATGATGGCCAGGGTCAGGGGCAGCCGAAGCCGGACCGTGGTGCCCTGGTCGGGCAGGCTTTCTATCTCGAGGCTGCCGCCGATCCTTTCTATGTTCGTCCGGACCACATCCATGCCCACGCCCCGGCCGGAAACATCCGTAATGGCCTCGGCCGTGGAAAAACCCGGCAGAAAAATCAGAGACAGCTTTTCGGGGTGGCTCATCTGCCGCGCCCGGGCCAGATCCACCAACCCGGATTTGATCGCCTTTTCCACTACTCGGTCCGGATCGATGCCCCGGCCGTCATCCGAAACCGCGATGTTCACCCGGCCTTCGTCATGAAAAGCCTTGATGACGATCCGGCCGGCCGGCGGTTTGTTCCGGGCCGTCCGATCCGTGGGTGGTTCCAACCCGTGGTCCACGGCGTTCCGTAACAGGTGGGTCATGGGATCGGAAAGCGCCTGAAGGATCGATCTATCCAGTTCCACTTCGGCGCCTTCGATCTTCAATTCCACTTCCTTGCCCAGGGTTCGGGCCAGCTCCATCACCATCCGAGGAAAACGGGAAAGAACGTTGCCCAGGGGTTGCATGCGCATCTGCATGGTCCGGTCCTGGATGTTGGTGGTGACCTGATTCACGTGCTGCACCAACCCGGCCAGGCCCTTGACCTGTTCCACCGAATCTTTCAGCAACCGGGTGAGCTGGTTTCGTCCCAGCACCAGTTCCCCGGCCAGATTCATCAGGCGGTCGATGAGGTCCACGTTTACGCGGATGGAATCCAAGGCTTCCGGGGTCTCCGCCGGCTTCAGCGGGTCGCTCGGAACGGCCGCCGAAGGGGGAAGATCGGATCGGGTCAGGTGGTGTTTTCGCGGTTCGTAAGGCTCCGGGACCGGCGGCGACGCCTCGATAAGCGGCGACGAGGCCAGCGCGGCCCGAAGGTCTTCCATGGAATAGGTGAACAATTGGTCCCCGGGCAGTTCCAAAGCCAGGGCCATCAGACCGGGCAGTTCCAAAACCGATGTGACCAGCCAAAGGTCCACGGACCGGCCCTGGACCGCCTGCCGGGCCCGGCCCAGGGGAAGCGCATAGGTTTCCATCCTTTGACGGAAGGCAAGCCGGTCCCAGTCCGCGGGGAGGCGGTCTTCCAATATCCAAAAAGCGAAAATACGGCGGTCGGTGAACAGGGCGGATTCAACTTGGGCGCGAGGCACTTCGAAGCTGCCTTGAACCGGAGCATGACCGGGCAGAAAAAAACGGATCCGGTCCCCTTGAAGGTTGAACCCGCCGCTTTCAGCCGCCAGGCTCCGGCCGGCTTCGGTGGAGGCCGCCGGTGGCGCCGATGCGACGGGGCGGCTGGAACGTTCCCAACCGCCGCCTTCGGTTTCGGGGTCCAGGTTCATCAACGAGGCCTTGACCGGTTCCAGGAATTCCTGGTAGGTCTGGCCCGCCAGAAGACGCTTGAAGCCGGCTTTGAGCGCGTCCACCGAAGCCAGGAGCGCCGACATCACTTCGTCCGTCAGCGCCAGGCGGCCATGCCGGATCATATCCAGCACGTTTTCCTGGATATGGGCGAATTCCACCAGCCGGTCCAAGCCCCCCACCGTGGCCGCGTTGCCTTTGAGCGTATGTGCCGCCCGGAAGACCGAATGAAGCTGGTCGCGGTCCCCCGGGTTTTTTTCAAGCGCCAGGAGACCCGCCTCCATGGCTTCAATGATCTCGCTGGTTTCCGTGAAAAAAAGCTGAAGGAGTTCTCTGTTCACCCCGAAGCTCCGGAAACCGCCCGCCTGGGGCCGTGTTGGGGACAATGATGGAAAAAATGGGGCGGGACCCGCCCGCCCGATGGATGGTTCCAAATTGGCGTCCGCCGCTCGGGAATCGGGCGGACGCGAAATCCCCTAATAACTTATAAACCATGCCCCCAGGTGTACCGGGTTCAGGCGTTTTCCATTTCCCGAAGCAGTTTTTCGATCTCCCGCGAAACCACTTCCTCGATCACCTTGGGCAGCAATCGTTCCAGAACCTGCTCCACGCTCCGGCGAACGGTTTTTTCGATCAAGGCTTCCAGCTTGGCGGGGTCGAGCCCTTCCAGCGCCGGGGCCGGAGTTGGAGTTTCGGATTTGAGCCGGAGGTCCACGTCTTCGTCGCCGACCTCTAAACGGGCCGGAGACGCCGACGCCGAGGGCTTGGGTTTTTCTTCCGGAAGGGGTGGGACCAGCCCGAAATCCACGTCCTCCGGTCCCACTTCAAGGCTTACCACTTCGGCTTCCGGAGCCTTCGGCGCCGCTTCGACCAGGGATTCCTCCAGGCTGAATTCCAGGTCTTCTTCGATGTCGGCTTCGCTTGATGCCTCCCGGGCGGTTCCGGCCGGCGGAGCCAACGTTTCGTCCTGGGCCAGGAAATGGTCGATATCCAAATCCACGTGGCTGTCCGTCATGAATTTGGGCTGGTCGGCTTCCGAGGCCGTTCCCACTTGGTCCGAATGGAATTCCGCTTCCATGGCCGCCAGTTCCTTGTCCAGATCCTCCTCTTCCACCGCCGGCGGCGCCACCGTCATTTCGATGGTGGGCGCTTCCTCCAGGTCTTCGGCGTCCAGGGCCGGCGCTTCCACGATGCGGGGTTGGACTATATCGATTTGGGTCCGAGGCTCCACTTCCGGGCCAGCGGAAAGGCCTGGAGCGGATTGGTCTTCTTCGGGGATTAGCGCGGCTTCTTCTTCGGCGCCCATCACGTCGGCTAGATCAAAATCGAGATCGTCGGAGACCGCTTCGGATGTGGCGGCCGGGACAGGCTTTTCGGCTTCGCCCAGATCGAAGTCGAGATCGTCCTCTTCAGCCGTAGCGGCTTCGGCGGCGGCCGGAGCGGGTTCTTCACCCGGCGCTTCATCGCCCAGGTCGAAATCGAGGCCCTCTTCTTCCGGGAGAGCGGCTTCGGCGGCGGCCGGAGCGGGTTCTTCACCCGGCGCTTCGTCGCCCAGGTCGAAATCGAGGTCTTCT